>JACWDU010000023.1 GCA_014653935.1 Pelagibacterales bacterium SAG-MED23
GGGGCTACAATTAAGCAAATGGTTGTTTTAGCTTTTTTAATGCCAATTGTTGCTTCTATGGGAGGTAACGCAGGAATGCAAACTTTGGCTGTGACTGTTAGATCTCTAGCAACACAAGATTTAACAAAAAATAATTTCACCAAAAATATTATCAAAGAATTTAATATCGGCATATTAAATGGAATTATTTTTGCTATAATTAGTTCTATAATAGTTTATTTTTGGTTTAGTGATATAAAACTTGCTTTGATAATTTCAATTTCAATGGTTTTAACAATGATAGTAGCAGGATTATTTGGAATACTAATCCCTGTTTCGCTTAAAAAAATGAATATTGACCCAGCCATCTCTTCAAGCGTATTTGTAACAACAATTACTGACGTAATAGGTTTTGTATCCTTTTTAGGTGTTGGTGCTTATTTCCTATAATTAATAATTATCAATTAACCTAACATCATCGATATTATATGCCACAAATAGTCTGCATTTATTTTTGAAATTGTTAAGTTTTAAATTTTTTTCATCTCTAAACTCTAAATAATCTATTTTAATATTATATTTTTTTTCTAATTTATTTTTATAATTGGTTAATTTAAAAGATAATTTAGGATCATCTAATTTTGATTCATATTTTATTTTTTTAAGAAATAATGCAATTTGTGAGGCATTTTTAAGTGATTTTTTTTTTAATAAGTTGTTTCGTGTAGATAATGCAATATTGTTTTTTATTCTTATAGTAGGGCATGAATTAATTCGTACATTAAATTTTTTTGATAGATACTTTTTTATTAGAAAAAGCTGCTGATAATCTTTTTCTCCCATGTATAAATCTTTTGATTTTATAATAGTCATCAAACGATTCATGATATTAAGAACACCTTCAAAATGACCATTTCTAACTTTAGCACATAATATTTTGTCTTTTTTTTTTAAATTAAATTTCTTACCTTTAAGTTTGTATATATCCTTGGTTTTAGGTGTGAATAAATATTCTACATTCAATTTTTTTAAGACAGCTATATCTTTCTTAATATTTCTCGGATAATTCTTAAAATCATCCTTTTTATTAAACTGGGTGGGATTTACAAAAATACTTACAATTGTCTTAGTTTTTTTCTTTTGTGAGGCCTTTATTAAAGATTTATGACCATCATGTATTCCACCCATTGTAGGTACAAATCCAATATTATTATAGTCTTTAATCTCTTTATTTAAATCAAAAATACTTGTAATTATTTTCATATTATAAATATATGTTTATAAATAAATTATCTTTATGATTAAACAAGCCATTATTCCACTTGCTGGACTGGGGACAAGACTTTTGCCTTTAACCAGTGTTTTTGCTAAAGAGCTATTGCCTATAAATGGAAAGCCTGGAATTGAGTATATTCTTGATGAATGCATTGAAGCTGGAATCACTGAAATAATATTTATCATTTCAAAAAAAAAAGAAATGATAAAGAGTTATTTTTATAATGATAAATTTTACAAATCATTAATTAAAAAGAAAAAAGATCCACGTATAATTAAAGAATACAAAAAAATTTTAAAGTATAAAAAAAAAATTAAATTTGTTTATCAAAATAAACCATTAGGTACTGGTGATGCTGTCTTAAAAACTAAAAAATTCATTAAAAACAAATATTTTTTAATGCTCCTTCCGGATGATTTAATAATTAAAAGAAACTGTTCAAAGGATATGATCAAATTACACAACAAATACAAAGGTTCTGTAATGGCTAGCATGTCAGTTAAAAAAAATAATGTAAATCGTTGGGGTATATATTCAATATCAAAAAAACTGAATAAACAAAACTTTGTAATATCTAGTGTTATAGAAAAACCAAGTATAAAAGAAGCGCCATCAAATAATGCAGTAATTGGAAGATATATACTGAGCAAGAATATATTTAAAATCTTAAAAAGGCAAAAAAAAGGGAAGGGTGGTGAGATACATATTACTGACTCAATTAAAACAATGATTGATAATAAATCTTTATTTATTGGTCATAAATTTTCTGGAAAATATTTAGATTGTGGCTCAATGAGTGGTTACATTAGTTCAACATTAGAGATTGCAAAATTATGAAAATCTGCATGATAGGATCAGGCTACGTAGGATTGGTCAGTGGAGCATGTTTTGCTGAACTTGGTAATAATGTTATTTGTGTTGATAATAATTCAAATAAAATTTCCAAACTTAAAAATGGTGAAATTCCTATTTATGAACCTGGTTTAGAAGAACTTGTTAAAAGAAACTTAAAGCAAAAAAGACTACAATTTTCAAAAAATATATCCGAATCTATCAAAAAATCAGACCTGATATTTATATGTGTTGGCACACCTACAAAACTTAAATCTAATGAAGCTGATTTAAAACATGTTTACCAAGTATTAAAGGATATAAAAAAAAATTTAAATAAATATAAAATAATTGTTACTAAATCTACAGTACCAGTAACTACCGGTGATAAAATTCAGAAATTATTAACAACTAAAAAAAATAAAAAATTATTTGATGTTGTTTCTAATCCAGAATTTTTAAGGGAAGGTGAGGCTATCAGAGATTTTATGTTTCCTGATCGGGTTATAATTGGAACAAATAGTAAAAAAGCTAATAATGTTTTAAAAAACTTATATTCTCCAATTATCAAAAAGAAGGGCAGATATTTCAATACATCAAGACGTGCTGCCGAGGTTATAAAATATACAGCTAATGCATTTCTAGCAGCAAAAATTACATTTATTAACGAAATTTCAAATTTATGTGAAAAACTTAATGTTGACGTTACTGACGTTTCGGTAGGAATTGGAGCTGATGAGAGGATTGGAGGAAGATTTTTAAGAGCTGGACCAGGTTACGGTGGTTCTTGTTTTCCAAAAGATACACGGGCTTTAGTTTCTACCTCAAAAAAATTTAAAACTAATCTATCTATTGTTAAATCAACAATTTATTCTAATGAAACTAGGTACAAATATTTATTAACTAAAATTAGAGAAATATTAAATAATAACTTGAAAAATAAGAAAATTACTTTTTTAGGTGTTACTTTTAAGGCTGGTACTGATGATATGAGAGAGTCAGCATCTCTAAAATTAATACCATATTTAATAAAAAAGGGTTCAAAAGTTTCATATTATGAACCTACAGGTATTAAAAATGATTTTGACAAAAAAAAAGTAACATATTTTAATAATATCAAAGATGCATGTAAAAATAGTGACCTTTTAATTATTCATACAGAGTGGAATGAGTTTAAGCAGCTAAACTTTAATAGGTTGAATAATAAGAAGAAATTTAAGATTTATGACTTAAGAAATTTATATTCACCCTCAAAAATGAAAAATAAAAATATAGATTACTATAGTATAGGCAGATAACTATTAAATCTCGAATATTGCGTCAACTTCAACCGCCACACCTAAAGGCAAACTATTAGTACTTACAGCAGCACGTGTATGTGAACCCTTATCCCCAAAAACATCTTTAATTAAATCTGATGCACCATTAATTACTTTTGGTTGTTCTATAAAGTCTTCTGTAGAATTAACAAAACCAGTTAATTTAATGCAAGATTTAATTTTTGATAAATCATCAGAGCATGCTTTTTTAGCTTGAGCAATTATATTTAAAGCACATCTTTGAGCTGCTTTATATGCTTGATCAGTATTTAAGTCTTTTCCAACTTTCCCTTTTATCAGTTTACCTTCAGCATCTATTGATATTTGTCCTGAAATATAAAGTAAATTTCCAGATATTTTTGTAGCAACATATGAACCAACTGGATCAGTCGCTTTTGGCAAAACTAAACCCATTTCATTTAATTTTTTATTGACTGACATTACTTACCTTTCTTTTTCTTTTTATTCTTATCGTATTCTTTTCTTTTCTCAATTAAAATAAGAGCTTCTTCCATCGTCAATTCAATTGGGTCTTTTTCCTCAGGTATTGTGGCATTTAATGACTTGTATTTAATATAAGGTCCATATTGACCTTTCATAATTCTAACAGGTTTTTTGTCTTCAGGGTGCTCACCAAGATCTTTAATTAAAGATGATGAAATTCTTCCAGGCTTAGCTTCAGCAATTAGAGTAACAGCTCTATTAAGACCTATACTAAAAATTTCCTCAACATTTTCTAAACGAGCTGATTTATTTTCACACTTTAGGTATGGTCCAAAACGACCAACATTGACGGTAATATCTTTATCGTTTTCAGGATTTTTACCTAGACTAATTGGGAGTGAGCATAAATATTTCGCTTTATCTAAGTCTATGCTTTTAATATCAATACCTTTGGGTATTGATACATTTTTCATGTTATTTACCTCTTTTTTTAATTTTTTCTTTTTCTTTTTAGTTTCTTCAACATCATCAATTTCTTTTTCATATTGAAGATAGGGACCAAATCTTCCATTTTTTAAATATATGTTTTTACCTATATCATTTTGACCAATTAATTTTGGTTCTGCTAAAGTCAATTGTTGAGCTGCTTTAGATTTTGAAAGAGGTCGTGTAAATTTACAGTCTGGATAATTTGAACATCCAATAAAAGCACCTCCTCGAAAACTATTTTTTAAACTTAATTGACCGCTTTCACAAAGTTTACATTTTCTATTTATTTTTCCATCTTTATCGACTTCAAAAATTAATGAACCCAAGCTTTCGTTAAGCATATCCAAAACTTCTCTTGTTCGTTTTTCTTTAACATCTGTTACATTTGAATTAAAATCTTTCCAAAATTCCTCTAAGACTTTAATCCAATTTTCTTTACCGGTTGTTATATCGTCTAATTGATTTTCCAATTTTGCGGTAAAATCATAATCAACATATTTTGAAAATAATTTTTCAAGAAAAGCGGATAGCAATTTACCTCTATCTGTTGGAAAAAATCTTTTATTTTCTATATCTGCATAACCTCTATTTGAAATAACTGATATGATACTTGCGTATGTTGAAGGTCTTCCAATTCCTAATTCTTCTAATTTTTTAACAAGACTTGCTTCTGAATATCTCGGAGGCGGTTGAGTGAAATGCTGTTCATCTGTAAAGTCTTTAAACTCTACACCACCTTTACCAACTTCAGGTAATATGTTCTCATCATCTTTATTTTCATCTATTCTTGAAACTTTTAAAAAACCATCAAATTTTAAAGTTGAACCACTAGCTTTACATATATTCTTATTATCTTCAGATTTAATCGTTATAGTTTTTCTATCAAATTTTGCTGACTCCATTTGTGAGGATAATGATCTTGACCATATCAAATTGTAAAGTTTGTATTGATCTGTGCTTAAATATTTTTTCATATCTTCAGGGACTCTACTAATTTCTGTTGGTCTAATAGCTTCATGAGCTTCTTGTGCGTTTTTGGCCTTTTTACCTGAATAGTTTAAAGGGGAGGGTGGTAAATACGTTTCACCATAATTTTGAGTAATGAAATTTCTAAAAGTAGCTACAGCGTCCTTTGATATATTTGTTCCATCTGTTCGCATATAAGTAATTAATCCAACAGTTTCGCCGTCAATATCTATACCTTGATATAGTCTTTGGGCAATTTGCATTGTTCTTGAGGCCCCAAAACCCAGTTTACTAGATGACGTTTGTTGCAAAGTAGAAGTGGTAAAAGGACCTGACGGGTTTCGTGTATAAATTTTAGATATAATGTCTGTA
>JACWDU010000024.1 GCA_014653935.1 Pelagibacterales bacterium SAG-MED23
TTTAAAAAATAAAGCAACACTTAGCTTTGATGATTTTAGTTTTAGGTGTTGTATTGGAAAAAGAGGATTAAGTAGTAAAAAAAAAAACTTTTTGTTTATTTCAAAAAAAAAGATAAAAAATATTGAAAATCAAATAGAGATTTCCCAATTCCCAATTGGGATAGCTAAATTAATTGAAAGCATAAATATTAAATTTCTAAAAAATAGATATACACATCAGTCAGAAATTATAATTGGAAGTTATAGCTTAAATTTAAATTCAAGAAAAATTAGTAATAATTTTAAGAACTTAAATTTAACAGAACGCGAGGCTAACATATTACTGTTTTTAAATAATTCAATTAAACCTGTAAAAATATCTAGACTACAAACTGAAGTGTGGGGACATAATTCAAAATTAGAAACTCATACTGTAGAAACGCACATTTATAGGCTAAGAAAAAAAATCAAAGATATATTTGGTGATGACAATTTAATTAAAAGTTCTAAGCTCGGTTATTCATTTTAGTGAAAACAGAGAATAATAATATAAAATCAAAATTTCATTTAGCACTAAAATACCATAAAGAAAATAATTTTTTATTAGCTGAGAAACTATACAAAGACATATTAGTTTCTTTTCCAAATCACTTAGCCACTATATTTCACTTGGGAACACTGTTTGCGCAAACAAAAAAATTCTCGAAAGCTAAAGGACTACTTTTAAAAGCTTACAATTTAAAACCTAAAGATCCTAATATAAACATTAATCTTGCTAATTTATTTTTTGAAATTGGTGATTTTGAAAATGCTTTAAAATATTTTGAAAATATAATAAACGAAGATAAAAATTTTGCATTAGCCTATTTTAATAAAGGCTTGGTATTAAACAATTTAAAAAGATACAACAAAGCCAATGAATGTTTTAAAAAAGTTATTGAAATTGAGCCAAAAAATCTAGCATCTTTCAATATCATTGCTAGAAATCTAATTGAATTGGGTCAAAAGAACGAAGCATTTGCTTATCTTGAAGAATCTTTAAAAATTGATCCTGATAATACATTATCAATAAAAATTCTTACAGATCTTCTTGCATCCTTTAAAATTTCTAATTTAAATCCAGAAAGTAAAAAAATTATGAAAGATTTTTTTATTTTTTTATACAAAAAAGACTCAATTAATCATAATGAACTTTTCAATAATGCTAAGTCATTTGTTCTTGATGATGAAAAGGATGAGGCATTAAAAAAGTTGAAAATAGAAGGCTCAACATTTATTGAAAGTGAAATAGTAAAAAAAATTCTAAAAGAAGAAATTTTTCTCTTAATTCTGCAAAAATCTCTAATAAGAGATAAAAATTTAGAATTATTTTTAAATAAAATAAGAAAAGAAATTATTTCCTCTTTGAATAATCTATCAGAATTATCTAATTTTATTATATCTTTGGCTGAGCAGAGTTTTCTTAATGAGTACATATATTTTAAAACAGAGCAAGAAAATGAAATGGTTAGTCTCTTACAAAATATTATTGAAAAAAACAAAAACATAAATGAGTTACAAGTTTCTATTTTGGCTTGTTTTATACCACTAAGCATTTCTAAGATTATATCTAAAAAATTGCTCAACTATTATTCTACGAACGAATTATTTAATGATCTAATAAATATGCAAATTAGAGAACCTCTGAAAGAAAAAGAATTAACCAAAACTATATCTTCGATTGGCAAAATATCAAATACAGTTTCTAAAAAGGTTAAAAAGCAATATGAAGAAAATCCTTACCCTAGATGGAGGTATTTTACAAAAGGCTTTAAATCAAATTTTTTAAATATATTAAATAGTAATATAAGACCAAATAAGGTTATTTCTGATAATACATTTTTTAAACCAAAAGTTTTAATAGCTGGTTGTGGTACGGGTCAACAACTTGAAAATGCATTATGTTATGAAAATTCAAACATTTTCGCGATTGATTTAAGTCTTTCTAGTTTAGCTTATGCTAAAAGAAAAATGCAGGAGCTAAATATTAACAATATAAAATTTATGCATGGAGATATTCTTAACTTAGACAATATAAATCAAAAATTTGATGTCATTGAATGTGTAGGAGTTCTGCATCATATGAATAATTATCGTGATGGATTAAAGATTTTAATTGACCTTCTTGAACCTCATGGTTTCTTAAAACTTGGCTTATATAGTGAAATTTCAAGAAAACATATTATGGAAGCAAGGAGTTTAATAAATGAAAAATTTTCTGACGAAATTTTAGATATCATAGATTGTAGGGAATTCATTAAAAATAACAAAGATAATAAATCATTTCAAAAACTAACTTATAATTACGATTTTTATTCTAGATCAAGTATTAGAGATCTAATTTTTCATGTTCAGGAACAGAGATTTACATTAAATAATATTTCAAAGTTACTTAAAAATTTCAATTTGGATTTTTTAGGTTTTACAAATGAGGAGGTTAAAAATAAATACTCAATTAATTATCCAAAAGACACTAGTAATACGAGTATTGAAAATTGGAACGAATTTGAAATCAAAAACCCTGACATATTTATTTCAATGTATCAGTTTTGGGTAAGGAAAATGTAAAAATGAAAAAAAAAAATTATATTGCTAAAGATTTATTAACTCCAAAATTTAAAACTAGAATTATAAAACCCAAAAAAGGTAAGGGTAGTTTTAAAAGAAAGAAAAAATAGTTTTTTAAAAATTACAAAAAAAGTCCTAAAACTTGGATCATTTAAAACAGATTGCTATATTTTATAGTCTAGCCCCAATTTGTTGGATGACTTTGGAAGACATTTCAGTTCCTTTATCCAAACTCTCTTTCAGTGACATATTATTTACATGTCCATGTAAAAAGCCTGCCGCAAATAGATCCCCTGCTCCTGTTAAATCAACAATTTTAAGACCTTCTTTTATCCCGCATTCAACAACTTCATCTCCACTGATAGCAACAGCCCCCTTTTCACCTCTTGTCAAAACAATTATTTTGCCAAGAGATTTAGAAAAATTTATTACTTCATCAAATGACTTTGCATCTATCAAAGACATTATCTCTTGTTCATTAGCAAAAGTTATATCTAATTTATTTTTAACTAGTTCTAAAAAATGAGATTTGTGTCTATCAACACAAAATTGATCAGATAATGACATTGCAACTTTACTTGCACTTTGGATTGCCTTTTCAAAAGCTTTTTTAGGCTCTCCCTCGTCCCAAAGGTATCCTTCTAAAAGTATTGTTTCACTTTGTTTAATTGCATCAGAACTAACGTCATTTTCATTAATTTTACCTGCAGTTCCTAAAAAAGTACACATAGTTCTTTCAGAGTCAGGTGTAACTAAAATTAAACAAGTACCAGTAGGTAGTTCTTCTTTTTTTTTTGAATAAATATATTTAACATTTTCTTGCTTTAAACCATCTTCGTATTTACCACCAAGATCATCGTCATTAATTTTACCTATAAATCCCACTTCGTTCCCAAGTTGTGATAAACCAACTATTGAATTTGCAACAGATCCACCTGAAACAGTTTTTTCTATTTTGAGGTTTGATAATAAATCTTTAAACTCTTTGTCATCAAAGATTAATTTCATTGTACTTTTAGTTAAATTATTTTTAGCTATAAAATCATCTTCTACTTTGCAAATTACATCTACTATCGCATTTCCAATTCCTAATATTTTCATTATTTATGCTTTCTTGGTTATAAGTGGTTTTTTTCTCTTAGGATAACAACTAGTACAGATTTTACAAGATAAACCATAACATTCTCTTGCCTTACAGTATTCTCTTCCATAATAAATAATTTGAAGGTGTAACTTATTCCAATATTGTTTATGAAAAAGTCTTTTAAGATCTTCTTCCGTTTGAACTACATTCTTTCCATTAGTTAAACCCCATCTTTGTGCCAGTCTATGGATATGAGTGTCCACTGGGAAGGCTGCATATCCAAATCCTTGAGACATCACTACGCTGGCTGTTTTATGCCCAACACCTGGTAATTCTTCAAGTTGTTCAAATGTTTTTGGAACCTTACCATTATACTTCTCAACTAAAGTTTTTGATAAATTATAAACACTTTTTGCTTTAATTCTAAAAATACCAATACTTCGTATTAGTTTTTCAATTTTTTTTCTTCCCAACTTAACAAAGTGTTCAGGCTTATTATATTTTGGATATATATTTTTAGTAACATTATTAACGTTTACGTCTGTACACTGTGCAGATAAAAGAACAGAAACTAGTAAAGTAAAAATATTTCTGTGTTTAAGAGGAATTGGCGTCTTTGGATATATTTTGTTTAAAGTTCGAAGAACAATTTTTGCCCTTTGCTCCTCACTCATTTAAAATTTAAAACATCACGCATCGAATATAAACCTGGTTTTTTTTTCATTAACCATTTTCCAGCTGTCAAAGCTCCTTCGCTGTATAAAGCTCTATCAAAAGCTTCGTGATTTAATGTAATAATTTCTTTTCCACTTGAAAATTTAACTTCGTGTTCACCAACTGTTTTACCTTTTCGTATTGAGTTAAAATTTATTTTTTTTCCATAAGGAAAACTTTTTTTATTAAGATATTTTTTTCCAAATAAATTATAAAAATCTTTATTTTTGCCAACAGCAATTCCTTTACCCAACATTAACGCTGTTCCGGATGGATAGTCTATTTTATGTTTATGATGAACCTCATATACTTTACTTAAAAAATTATTTCCTAATGATTTAGATGCCATTTCAGTTAAATACATTAACAAATTTATGCCTAAGCTCATGTTTCCAGCTTTCAGTATTGGAATTTTCTTTGAAAATTTTTTAATAAGACTTTCTTCTTTTTTGGTAAATCCAGTTGTACCAATAACAATTCTTTTTTTAAGCTTTGATGCAATTTTAAGAATTTCAAAAGTACAATTAGGGACAGTAAAATCGATAATTAAATCAACATTTTTGAAGGAATTTTCATTATTTAAACTAGGTTTAATTCCAGAAATTTTTTTTTTTATTAATCTATTTTCTGTAAGAGTTGTTAATTTAAAATTTTTATCAACTCTAGAAGATTTTACCAGTTGTTGGCCCATTCGTCCCATGCAACCAGATATTGCTAAATTTACTTTGCTCATTAAATTATTTTATTATATTTTATTATCAAAAGATAATTAAATTATTCCAATTCCTTCTTTATAAAAATAGGCACCTAGAATTAGAGTTGCTAAAACATAAATAATTCCAAAAATTGTATACTTGATTTTTTTTTTCATTTAATTTTTCCAAAAACTTTTTGCTTTTTTAAAGAATTTTTTAATACTAGGATTTGATTTTTCATTTTCAATTTCTCTAAATTTTTCAAGTAACTCTTTTTGTTCTTTATTCAAAGATACTGGAACTTCCGTGTTAACTTGAACATATAAATCCCCATAGTCATTTCCTCTCATTAGTGGCATTCCTTTCTCTCTTAATCTAAATTGTTTTCCACTTTGTGTTCCAGATGGAATTTTAATTTTTGCTTTTCCACCATCAATTGTAGGTATTTTTATTTCGGTCCCAAGCGCTGCATCTGCAATGGATATTGGGCATTCAAAAAATAAATTTTCTTCCGATCTTTTGAATAATTCATGAGAATTCACATTTATAAATAAATATAAATCACCATTACTTGCACCTCTTGATCCT
>JACWDU010000025.1 GCA_014653935.1 Pelagibacterales bacterium SAG-MED23
ACCAAAAGAAGATTTGTAACAGTAATGGAATATTTCTAAAAAACTCGACATACCATGCAGCTGAGTTTTTTATTAGATAATTCGATGATAATCTTGCAACACCAATAATAACACCTAGTATTGTACAAATGATTATACTTATAAAAGAAACTAACAATGTATTTAAAAGTCCAACTAGAAAAGCACGGGCGTAAGAGTCTGATCCACTATATTCAATTAAAGAAAATTGAACATCAAATGAAGACTCTTGTGATAAAAAATCAAAACCAAAATCAATACCTCTATTATCCATATTGGTCTGAGCATTCAGGGTTAAAAACCCAAAAATAAGAACAACAAATAGTATTGCTAAAATCTGAGGTATAAATTTTTTTATAATGTTGTTCATCGGAACTTATAATAAAAAAAAGGGCTAGAAATATCTAGCCCTTTTTAATTAATTTGAAATAAAATTATCTTGCTGGTGGTACGTATAATATTCCACCTTTAGTCCATAATTCATTTGGACCTCTATCAGGTAGAATTCCAGTGTCTGCTATATTTCTTTTGAAGACTTAACTTCTCTGATTTTTTCATCTAGATTAGGATTTCTTAAAATTGTGCCGATATGTGTATTTAAAATATTTTTACCAAATCTTTTTTCGGCACTTGGATTGGCATATTTTATAATATTTAATTTATCTAATGCTATAAATTGATCCTCTAATTCATCTATTATAAATGTTTTGCTATCATCCTTTTCATACTTTGAGATAATAATTCTATCATCAGTATTTTTTTTGTTTCTGTTTGAATAAATAATTATTAGTAGAAATATAATTACACAGATTAATATTATTTCGAAGAGGCCAATCATGATGTTCTAAAAGTTAAGTATATAATTAACATATTAAAAATTTAATATGCAATTATTTAAATTTTAGTTACTTAATTAGGGGAGATATTATTAATAAAAATTTCTGCGGTTTTATCCCAAGTAAAGTTTTTAGAGTATTCTAGGCACTTTTCTCTTTCAATTTTTAGAGCTTTCATTGCAGATTTTTCTAAATCCTCATCTAAACAATTAATTTCACTATCTTTGAAAATATCTTTAGGACCAGGAACTGGAAATGCTGCAACTGGTGTACCACAACTAAGGGATTCACATATTACAATTGCAAACGTATCTGTTTTGCTTGGAAAGACAAAAACATCAGATGATGTAAAATATGAAGCTAATTCACCGTTAGTTTTTTCACCTAAGAAGTGAGCATCTGGAAATTCTTTTTTTAACTTTTCAATATCTGGTCCTTTACCAACAAGAAGTTTTGTTCCTTCTAATTTTAGATTTAAAAAAGCACGAATATTTTTTTCAATAGCTACTCGACCTACATATATCCATATAGGCCTTTTATATTCTAAATTGATTTTTTTTGGATTTTTAAACGATCCATGATCAGCACCTCTTGTCCAAACAACCATCTTACTTTCATCTACTCCAATTTGAATTAGTTCTTTTTTCATAGATTCGGTTGTAACCAAAATTTTTTCTGCTTTGTTATGAAAGTTGCTTAGGAATTTCTGTGATAATTTTTCAGGAACCCAAGGTAAATATAATTTCATATATTTATCAAATCTTGTGTGAAAACTTGTGGTAAACTTTAGATTATTTTTAAGACAATATCTTCTTGCCATAAATCCTAAAGGACCTTCGGTAGCTATATGTATGGCTGAAGGATTTATTTTTTTTATTAAATGGCTTACTCTTGGCCAAATATTCACAGAAAGTCTTATTTCATTATATTTAGGCATTGGTACTGTGAAGAAAAGTTGAGGATTTAAATACTCAACTTCGTGACCCATTGCTTCAAGTTTTTTTCCTGTTTCATTTAAAGTTCTTACCACACCATTTACTTGTGGAAAATAAGCGTCTGTTACAATTAATATTTTCATTATGATGCTTTTTTTAGATCTTGCGTTTCAATTACTTCTTTATCTGAATTATTATGACTATCTAAAAATTCTTCTCTTAATTTATCCCAATAAATTATTTCAAACGTTCCATCAAAGTTTTCAACTAAAGCAGTACAAGACTCAACCCAGTCTCCACAATTTAAATAATTAACACCGTCATAATTTTCATTTTGGGCATGATGAATATGCCCACAGATTATTCCATCAAATTTTTTTTTCTTTCCATATTCTGCAATTGTTTTTTCATATTCTCCCATATATTTAACTGCATTTTTTACCTTATATTTAAGAAACTTTGCTAAAGACCACTGGCCTTTACCTCTTAAACGTCTAAAAAAGTTAATCACTACATTTAATTTCAATAGCATTTCATAGGCTATTGCGCCTAACTTCGACAACCATTTGGCATATCTCATAACGCCATCCCAAGCATCGCCATGAACAACTAAATATTTTTTACTTAAAACAGACTGATGAATTACTCTATTGATCATTTTTATCTGTCCAAAATGCATAGGAATAAATTTTCGAAACACTTCATCATGATTACCTATTACGTAATAAACTTCTGTTCCATGTCTTGCTTTTCTTAATATTTTTTGAATTACGTCATTATGTTCTTGTGGCCAATAAAAACTTTTTTGAAGTGCCCAAACATCTATTATATCACCTACACAATAAAGTTTTTCTGATCTTGTATTTTTAAAAAATTCAAGCAATTTATCTGCTTGGCAACCTTTAGTACCAAGATGCACATCTGAAATGAATATACTTTTGTATTTTAATATAGGTTTCATTTAATCCTTTTTTTTTAATTCAATTTGCACTAGAATCGTTTAATTCTTTGTGCCATAGTAATGTTAAGGAAATATTAAAATTTATTATGAAATATTGCATTATTTATAACAAAAATGCTTCTTCTGGCAGAAAATCTAAATTTATAAAAAAAATTTCTGATGAACTGTCTAAGTATAACGATGTTTCTTTTTTTGAAACTGAGAGCGTGGATAAAGCAGAGGCAGTATTTAAAAATATTTCTAAGTTAAATATAGATAGACTTGTAGTTGCTGGTGGCGATGGTTCAGTATCATTTGCAATAAACAAACTTATTAAAAATAATTTTGTTCCAAAAAAAGATTTTGCTATTGGTTATATACCAGCTGGAACTGCTAATTTACTTCAAGCTGAACTAAATATGAGTAAAAAAATAAGTAAAATTGTTCAAATTTTACAATCAAACAATTTAAAACAAACTAATTTAGTAAAAATCAATAATGATTATTTTATTTTAATGGCAGGTATAGGTTGGGATGCAACGATAGTCCATTCAATTAATAGTTCTCTAAAAAAACTGTTAGGTAAAATTATTTTTGGATATAAGGGATTGCAAAAATTTTTGTTAATGAAAAATCAAAAATTAAAAGTTAACATAGATGGTCAAAATCATATAGCTGACTGGGTGTTATGTTCTAATACCAATTATTATGCGGGTCACTACAAAATTAATAAAACAAATATATTTGATAACAAAATTATTACTTATGTATTCAAAGACCTTACAAGAATAAAAATACTTTATTATATTTATTTGATTATTTTTTTTGGAGATTTATCGAAGTCTACGAGTGTTATAACATCTTATTCCAGTGAGCTAAAAATTGATGGACAAGGGAAAAAAATTCCAATTCAAATTGATGGTGATAAATATCAATATTGTGATAACGTAGAATTAAGGAAATCAGGAAAATATTTTAACATATTAACAGCATAACTTTTAAATAAGAGAATTTATCAAAAAATCATTTTACTTAGATATTTAATTTAAATATAATTATTATAAAATTACACAGGAGGTCATTATGAGTAAAAAGTTAAAGAAAAATGAAAAAAGAAAAAAAAAGGTTATCAAGTTATTAGAAAAACTTAAAAATAAGATCAATTTAAAAGAAAAAAAATTATCTAAAATTAATATTAAAATTGCAAGTATTGAAAAAAGAGTTGCTGAAAAAAAAACAAAAAAACTAGCTAAAAAGAAGAATATCGAGAGTTCCGCATCTGTAAATAATTAATTTCTAAATCTTCTTTCCCCTTTTTGTAATTAAAAAAGGGGAAAGTAGTTAATCAACAAAATCTTAAAATTAAGGGGAAATAAAGATGTTTTATAATTTAAAATTTTATAAGAATTTTTTTAATTAATGTTGATGACAAAAATATTTATAGATTATTACAATTTAATTAAAGTTTATTTGCTCTACCATAAATGTCTTGATATCTAACAATGTCTGTCTCTTTTAGAATTGAACCAACTTGAGCTTCCATAATTTTTACAGGTTTTTTTCCAGGATTTTGTATTCTATGAATTGCTCCTAATGGAATGAAAATATGTTCATTAGGTTTTTTATTAATGATATTTTTATTTAAAGTTATTCTTGGATTACCTTTTGTGACTAACCAATGTTCTGCTCTGTGATGATGTTTTTGAAGGCTTAATATACCTTTAGGTTTTACTGATAATTCTTTAATTAAAAACTCTTTTCCTTCAAATAAATTTAAATAACTCCCCCATGGTCTATAAAAAACATTCTTTTTCTTAAAGTGTTTTCTTTTATTTTTATCATATATCTTAAGTATCTCTTTCCAACTACCGAGATCAGACCAAGGAATATCTAATTTAATAGCATTAATTTTATTTGTTTTCTCTAGTATTGCATAATCAAAAGATTTCTCGATTGATTTTTCAAAAGCTTTTTTATTTAAGTAGTAAGTATTATTTTTATATTTGCCTTTTTTAATTGCCTCAACACAACTTTTATAAGTTTTATTTTGATATTTTTTAAAGTTATTGATTATTGAGTCTTTTCTTAAATAAAACATGCCAGAATTCCAATAACCTTTTTTCTTAATTACTTCTTTTGCTTTTGAAAATTTTGGTTTTTCAATAAATTTTGTAACTTTATTTATAGATTTAATTTTTTTTGTTAAAAAATATCCATATTCACTTGATGGGCTTGTAGGTTTTATTCCAAAAATAAATAGATTTTGGTTATCTAGATTTGATTTATTTTTTAAAAGAGATTTATTTAAAATATTAGACTTTTCAATTAAATGGTCTGCTGCAAAAAACATTAATGGTTGCTCTAATGGAATATCTTTTATTAATGCGGACGCTAATATTGCTGGTGCGGTATTTTTTTTAGCTGGCTCTA
>JACWDU010000026.1 GCA_014653935.1 Pelagibacterales bacterium SAG-MED23
GAATATTCAAAAGATAGAATTCACAAGAAGGGCCTGAACGAGAAAATTAATATACAAATGTTAGATTTTAGAGATGTTAAAAATAACTATAATTCAATAGCTTCGATAGAAATGATAGAAGCTGTTGGGCAAAGTTATTTAAAAAACTATTTTACCACCATTAAAGAGAACTTAGTTGATGGTGGAACTGCAGCTATACAATCAATTACTATAGATGATGGTATTTATGATAGATATAAAAGTAAGACTGATTTTATCCAAAAATATATTTTTCCTGGTGGTTTTTTACCCAGTAAAAATGAGTTAGTAAATCTTGCAAACCAATCTGGCCTTAAATTTGAGAAATGTAATTCTTATGGAGACCATTACTCAAATACACTGAATATCTGGAGAGAAGAATTCTTTAAAAAATGGGATCAAATTTCATCTCAAGGCTTTGATAATACTTTTAAGAGAATGTGGAATTTTTATTTATCTTACTGTGAAGCAGGATTTAAATCTAAAAATATAGACTTGATTCAATTTGCTCTTCAAAAATAAATAACCATATGAAAATAAAATATTTTTTATTGATAATAATCACAGTATTGATTACAAGTTGTTCATCAAACCAAGCGATGAAACCAGAAGATTTTAAAAACCAAAAACCAAGATTAATAATAGAAGAGTATTTATCTGGAAATGTAAAAGCATGGGGAATTTTACAAAATAGATCAGGTAAAGTGACAAGACAATTTTCTGCAGATTTAAATGGAAAGTGGGATGGCAAACAATTAATACTTGATGAGAAGTTTGTTTGGAACGATGGAGAAATACAAAATAGACAATGGACAATTAATAAAATTGATGAACATAATTATGACGGTACTGCTGGAGATGTAGTTGGAACAGCAAAAGGTTTCTCATATGGTCCTGCATTTAAATTTGAATACGTTCTTCTAGTTCCAGTTAAGGGAAAAGAAATGAAAATAACTTTTGATGATTGGATTTTCATGCAAGATGAGAGAGTAGCAATTAATAGAGCAAAAATGACAAAGTTCGGTATTAAAGTTGCAGAATTAACTGTAATGTTTGTTAAAGATTAAATTTATTTTTTTTGAAGCTTCGTCATTTTTCTTATCAAATATAAGTAGATCCCATTTGGCAAAATCTTAAAAAATTTTAATATTAAAAATAAGCTTCTAGGAAAAGCTATTTCAAATGAATTTTTATTTATTAAGCCATCATAAATCTGTTCAGCCGCATATTGTGTAGTTTTTAAAAATGGCATTTTAAATGTGTTTTTATCCGTTAATCTTGTTTTGATAAACCCAGGACTGACCAGACAAACGCGAACATTATATCTTTCAAAATCAAGATATAAACTTTCTGCTAAATTTATTAGAGCAGCTTTTGCCGGGCCATAGGCAGTTGAATTTGGCAATCCTCTGTATCCTGCAGTAGAAGATACAATAGATATTACTCCTTGCCTTTTTTCTTTGTAATATTTTTCAACAGCTTTAATACAATTTACGGTTCCAATATAATTTACATTTGTAACATCAATTATATTCTGAAGATCAAAATCCTTCTCTTTTTCAGGCTCATAAATTGCAGTAGAAAAAAAACAAATATCAACCTTATTGTATTTCTCCACAATAGTTTTAAAAACTGAATTACATTCTTCATAATCAACGATATCTAATTTCAAATAATCAATATTTTCATTATTATCTGAAATATCTTTTAAAACTTCTTCACGTCTTGATGATATGATTACCTGCCATCCTTTATTTGCAAACTTTAATGCAACTGCTTTTCCTATTCCACTGCTTCCGCCAGTTATCCAAATTACTTTTTTCATCAATTTTTCATTGTTTTATTACATAAATACCTGTCGACATGCGACAAGAATTGAATAGTATTAATTATATTGGGAACTATATCAAGCTATGTTCAAAATTATAATCATATATGAGCTAATTTTCGTCGCGTTTTGGAATATTTTATATTATTCAAATTCAGGAGTAGAGAATTGGTTCCAAGAGAAAATTTTAACAGCTATCTTTGTATTCTTATCAACAATGGCGTTAGGGTTAACTTTAATGTACGTAATTTATTACAGCTTAAAGATAACTGGATTATCTAAAATTTTAAAATCATTGAAAGATCCTAGGAAAAATAAAACACAATAATTAATTGTTCGAAGAGCACCTTTTTGAACAGTACTTAACTTTATCCCAATTTAACTTCCATTTTTTTCTCCAGGAAAAGGGTTTACTACAAACTTTACATATTTTAGTTGGTAAATTTTGCTTCTTCATTTTAATTGCTTCCTATTTTTTAAGAATAAAAAAAATGCAGCAATTTCATATAAATAATGAAATATTATAAAAAAAGGTTTTATTGAAAAAATTTTTGATAAAAATTTGTATTTTGGTATTTTTGACCAAATAATAATGAATGCTTTGGCGCCACCTATTACCTCACCATCACTTATTACATGCAATCTTCTTAATAATTCTTTTTGAGATTTAGATGTCATTTTAATAGCTTCTTCATTATTAGTTATGTCTACCCACTCTAAATCACTATTAGAAATTTTTTTATAATGATTAATTTCCATTCTGCAAATATTACATGAATCGTTAAAATAAACTCTAATTGACATAAGTGTTTCTTTTAATAAATTTATCAGCTTCTGATAATATTAATTTTTTTCTATCTTCTTTCATTTTATCAAAAATTCGTACCATCATAGATAATCTTGGATTTTTTAGAAAAAATTGCCTATTCCTATTAATAAAGCGCCAGTATAGACCATCCATAATTTGACACCAATCACCTTTCTTAAAATCCATCATTTTCATAAAGTAACTTGATCCACATATATATGGTTTAGTGGCAAAAATTCCACCATCACTAAACAATCCCATGCCATAAACATTTGGAACCATAACCCAATCGGAAGAATCCACAAACATCTCCATAAACCATTTGTAGACTAATTTAGGTTCAATCTCACATAAGTTCATAATATTAGATAATATCATTAATCTTTCTATATGATGAGACCAACCAAATTTGTCAGCATTTTGAATTGCATGATCTAAAGGATTTAAGCCAGTTGAACCACTATAAAATGAGTCTTTCATTTTTCTGTTATGTTTAAAAAAATTATTAGTTTCCATTTCCCTACTATAATTTTGATAAATACCACGCATAAACTCACGCCACCCAATTAGTTGCCTAATATATCCTTCTAGAGAGTTTAATCTAACACCCTTAACGTTATGATATCTTATTATTTTATGGATTATTATATCAGGTGTTAATAAACCCAAATTTATATATGGACTAAGTGCACTATGAAATAATATATTATTATTTTGATCTACAGCATCCTCGTAATCTCCAAATAGATTTAATTTATCTTTTATAAAAAAGTCTAATAATTTCAAAATTTCTTTATATTCAGTGGCAAACCAAAATTTTTTTGTATCTCCAGGGTGCTTATCAAATAATTTTTGAATTATAGGTTTTAAATCTTTTGTGTGATTAGTTTCCTTTATGATAGGAAACTTTGGTATTGAGATATTTTTTGGTAATTTTTTTCTATTATCCTCGTCAAAACTCCATTTTCCTCCCTCAGGAGAACCATCTTTATTTAACAAAATATTTAGTCTTTCACGTTTTTCTTTATAATATCTTGCCATGAAAGGTTTTTTGGTTTTAGATAAATAATTTTTAAAGTCTTCTCGATTGTCCAAGAACATAGGAGATCGAATAATATTCCACTTTATGTTTTGCTTTTTCAAATAATTTTTTATCTTAGTTTCAAAAAATTTATCTTCTATCTCAAAACTTGTTATTTCTTTTATTTTGTTTGCATTTAATACTTTCTCTAATTTTTTTGTATAGTCTTTTTTAAAATCAGAAGAATCAATTTTTGAATAATTTAACTTAAAATTGGTTTCCTTCAATTTGTCCGCATAAGATCTCATTGAAGATAAAAATAATAGAATTTTTAATTTATGATGTCTTTCATATGTGCATAATTGGTAGTCTTCTGACATAAAAAAGAGGTGGTCTTTTTTGAAGCGGTCGAGGTTTTTTAATGGAAATAACTGATTTCCAAGTATAAAAAATAATTTCATTAATTATTATATGTCAGAAAAATATCTAATTGTCGGTGCGACAGGTTCTATTGGATCTAATTTAGCTGAGCAGATGTATTCTTCTGGTAGAGAAATTCATTTAGTTGGAAGAGATGAAAGCCAACTTAAAAATTTATCTGAAAAGCTGAATTCTCCATATACTGTTGCCGATGTATTAGACGAGGGATTTGTTGAAACCATAAAATCTGATATTTCAAGCATTAGAGGGATAGCATATTGTGTTGGATCTATAGATCTAAAACCTTTTAAGCTAGCAACAGAAAGTGATTTTAATAAATGTATGAAACTTAACTTTTATTCGGCAGTGGATTTAATTAAAGGATATCAAGATAACTTAAAGCAAAATAATGGTTCTATCGTTTTATTTTCAACAGTTGCAGCTCAAAGAGGTTTTACAAACCACTCAATAATAGCTTCAACCAAAGCAGCAATTGAGGGTTTAACAGTATCATTAGCAGCAGAATTTGCTCCAAGCATAAGAGTTAATAGTGTTGCTCTAAGTTTAACTAATTCTAAGATAGCCCAACCAATGTTAAAAAATACAGCGATCGCTCAAGGAATAGCTAAAGCCCACCCACTTAAAAGACTAGGTGAGGGTAAAGATGGAGCAGCTTTAGCAAAATTTTTACTTACCGAGGAAAGTTCTTGGGTAACGGGTCAAATAATTGCAGTTGATGGTGGAAGATCAAAACTTTCATAAAGTGAAAAAAATAATATACGTTTTAATTCTTCTTTTAGTATTTGGCTCAAAATCGTATTCACAAAACTTCAAATTAGAA
>JACWDU010000027.1 GCA_014653935.1 Pelagibacterales bacterium SAG-MED23
AATTAATAACTAAAAGAACAACCAATAAACTTGATGATACTTTCGTTAAGGCAATGGAGGGGCCAGCCAGATTTCTTCCAATTGTTCTAGGGGTATTTTTTGCAAGTTACTACATGTCTTTTGCAGAAGATACGAGGGTATTTTTAGACAACGTAAATAGAACGTTGATTACAATTTTGCTTTTTTGGATTATTCATCAAATCATTGAACCAATTTCTTATATACTAAGTGGATTTGATAAGATTTTAACTAGAGAACTAATTGGTTGGATTATCAAATCATTAAAAATTTTAATATTTATTCTAGGAGCTGCGGCTGTTTTGGAATTATGGGGAATTAAAATTGGACCAATTATTGCAGGACTAGGTTTATTTGGTGTTGCAGTTGCTTTAGGAGCTCAGGATTTATTCAAAAATTTAATTTCAGGAATTTTAGTACTTGTTGAAAAAAGATTTAAAATGGGTGATTGGATTAAAGTAGATGGTATTATTGAAGGTATTGTTGAAAAAATAGGTTTTAGATCAACTGTAATAAGAAAATTTGATAAGTCTTTGGCAATTATTCCAAATTTCCAGTTTGCAGAGAATGCTGTAATTAACAAAAGTCAAATCACAAATTGGAGAATTAGTTGGACGATAACACTTCAGTATGATTCAACCGTTGAACAATTAAAAACCATACGAAATGAGATAGAAGATTTCATAAATAGTTCAGAAGATTATGATTCTGCAGTTGGTGTTTCTGTAAGAGTTGATAAATTTGCTGACAGCTCAATAGATATGTATGTAAGATGTTATACAAAAACAAATAGTTGGAGTGAAATGTTGTTAGTAAAAGAAAGACTTGCAATTAAAATTAAGGAAATTGTTGAGGGTAACAAGGCCTCTTTTGCTTTCCCAAGCACTTCTGTATATGTAGAGAAGAAATGATAGCTATTTTTTACTTAGCTTTACAATTATTAAAATTGTATTCTTACGTAGTGATCGCCAATGTTGTTATCAGCTGGTTAATAGCTTTTAATGTTTTAAATACTTCAAACAGATTTGTTTATTCAATATTAGAATTTACATACAGGCTTACTGATCCAATACTTAATAAAATCAGGGGTTTTTTGCCTAGTCTAGGTGCATTTGATATATCACCTATAATTCTTCTTTTGTTGATCTGGTTTGTAGAAATGTGTATGAAACTCTACATAGCACCACTTATTTTTTAATAATCATGATTTTAATAGACGGTAAAAAACAATCGGCTGAACTTAGAGAAGAATTAAAAACAGAAGTTGACGGTCTAAGAGAAAAATACAATAAAGTTCCAGGACTTACTGTAATTCTAATTGGAGATTTAGCCCCAAGTCAGATCTATGTAAGAAATAAAGAAAAATCAGCAACCCAAGTTGGTTTGAAATCTGAGGTTATAAAATACCCAGATACTATAGATGAAAAAACAGTTTTAGATAAAATTGAAGAACTGAATAAAGATGAAAGTGTTTCAGGAATTTTGGTTCAATTGCCACTACCAAAACATATTAATAAGCAACACGTTATAGAAACAATCTCACCTCATAAAGATGTTGATGGATTGCATCCCATGAATGTCGGAAATCTTTCATCAGGATATCAAGGTTCAATTCCTTGCACACCTCTTGGATGTTATTATTTATTAAAAAAAATTGAACCTAACTTAACAGGAAAAAAAGCTGTAATGATTGGACGGTCAAACTTAAACGGTAAAGCGATGGCACAACTTTTACTTCAAGAAGATTGTACAGTTACAATTACCCATTCTAAAACTAAAGATCTTCAGCACGAATGTTTAGAAGCAGATGTGATTGTTGCAGCAGTAGGAATTCCTGAACTTATAAAAGGTGATTGGGTAAAAAAAGATGCAATCGTTATTGATGTTGGAATTAATAAAACAGAAAATGGTTTAGTAGGTGATGTAGATTTTGAAGAAGTTTCAAAAGTTGCAAAAGCTTTAACGCCAGTTCCAGGTGGGGTTGGTCCAATGACGATTGCTTGCCTTTTAAAAAATACAATTGAGTGCTTCAAAAGAACATTAAACAACTAAAAATTATTGCCAAAGTTTACAATTTTAATTGTTATATTTTTTACTTATAATTCTTTTATATTTGCTATGGAAAAAACACCTTATCACCATCTACCGGACGGCAGTTTTAGAAATCCTGAAGGATCTCCTAAAAGAAACTCAAATTTTAAATGGTCATTTAAAGTATTTAATAAGGAAAAGAAAAAACTTGATATGACTATTCCCAAAGATCATGTTGTTGAAAAACAAAAAGTACTTTCAGATTTGGAAAATTTAAAAAATGACGATTATGTTGGTTGGATAGGACATGCCACTTTCCTAATTAAGCTTGGAAATACAACAATAATAACTGATCCGGTATTTTCAAAAAATGCAGGACCCTTAATTTTTGGTCCAAAAAGATTTACTAAGACAGCCTTAAACTTAAATGAAATTCCAAAGACAGATCTATTTCTTCTGACACATAATCATTATGATCATCAAGATATGGGCACTATTAGAAAATTTCCTTTTAAAGATGCAAAAGTTTTACTTCCTCTAAGGCTTGGAAAATATTTTACAAAAAATAGATATGACGATGTAAACGAAATGGATTGGTATGATGAAATTAAGGTCAATGAGGATTTAAAAGTTACTTTAGTTCCTGCAGTACATTGGTCAAAAAGAAGTTTGACTGATACTAATAAAACATTATGGGGGAATTTTTTAATTGAATACAAAAATAAAAAAATGCTTTTTGCATGTGATACTGGAGTTGGAAATATTTACAAAGAACTAGGAGAGAAATATGGACCAATAGATTTAACTTTTATAAATATTGGAGCTTATAATTTTTATCCTTTATCTCCGAATAAAGATAAATCGTCTTATCACACTAATCCCGAGGAAGCCCTAAGTATTGCAAGAGATTTAAAAAGCAAAAAAGTATTAGGAATGCATTGGGGAACTTTTCTTTTATCTTTAGAGCCAATTATGGAACCTCCAGTTAGATTTAAAGATAATGCTGAAGAATATGGTTTTAAAAAAGAAGATGCAATTATTTTCAAAATTGGAGAATTCCAATCTCTTAAAAGTTTAGGACTTTAACAACAGCCGCAAGTTTTTTTTGGCTCGCTTTTTTCTTCTTTTAACAATTCTGATTCAGCTTTAGCTGCTTCTAATTCTTTTGCACTTTCCTCCAAAGCAGTTTTTTCTTGTAAAAGTTTGTTCTCAAAATATGTATAAAGAGAGTTAAATCCTAGCTTAGAAGCTTTTTTTTCTTCATAATCTCTACGTCCCTTTAAATTTTCAATTATTTTTAATATTTGTGGGTTTTGCATAATATTTTTATCTCATAGATTAGAAAAAATTCAATCACAATTTATCCAAGGTTTTCAATAATTTTAGGTATATATTTTTTAAAGTTAAAAAATCCTTTATTGCAAAATTTCCAAGAGTTTTGGTCAAGCTTTCTGTAAAGAAAATCAATATTCTTTAATGAGTTGTGATTAATATAATCTAAATTTTCACCCACTGTTGGATATAGACAGTAACAACTATCTAAATTCTTAATTTCTTTAATGTCAATTATTTCACAATCTATTGATTTTTCTTCTAATCTTTTCTTCTGATTCTTAATTAAATCACCCTTAAAATTCGCTACATTCTCACTGAGTTTGATAGTTCTATTCTCATTTTTATTTGTAATAAGTAAAATTTTTTTTAATTTAAGATTTGAGAAGTCTGTGATTTCAAATCCTAAGTTATTTTCAAAAACTAATAAGTTTTTTTCTTCAATATTCACTGGGTTTTCAAAAGTTTTATGAAGAATGGTATAATTTTTATCATTTATTTTTGGAGGGGCATTTTCATTAAGTTTAATATTTTCAAATCTATTGTTAGTAAATTTTTTGATATTCCACTCACTTGCAAGATAATGCTTTCCTTGAGTTTGAATACCAGCAACCCATCGCCAGCCTAAAGTATTAGACGCAGTATCACCATCATATAAGTGTTGCATGAATAATTCCGCACCAAGTTGCCATGGTAATTCTAAAGTAAATATCCAAATACTTGCAAACCACATTCTTGTATGATTATGCAAATAATTATAAGTCTTTAATTCATTAACCCATTCATTAAAGCATTCAATTTTAGTTTTACCTTTAATGGCATTTAAATAATCTCCATTATCTCTAAATTCTTCCTTAATTCTCTTTAAATCTATTAAGTAGTCATCCCACACTCCAGATCGAAGTTCCATCCACCCTTTCCAATAAGTTCTCCATAGAACTTCTTGAATGAATTTTTCATTTTTTGAAAAAGAAAATTTATCTAGTGATTTTTTTATCACCTCCTTTTCATTAATCACCCCATGTGTTATGTATGGCGATAAGCAAGATGTATTTGATCTTTTATTGGGTCCAAAATCAAAATTTCTAAGACTCGAATATTCTCCAAGATTATTTTCAACAAAATCCTCTAAATTTACAATAGCCGAAGCTCTTGTAGCTTTTAAATCCATTTTTTTATTATCTTAGTTTTTTCTTATGAAAATTAATAAATCTTTCAACATTTGATTTATTGAAAGTTTTATTTTCTTCGAAAGAGACTTTTTTCATAGAGTAAGCATTACTAGACGTTTGTCTCGATTGAATCGTAACATTTCCCTTATAAAGTTTTAGTTTAACTGATCCATTTACTTTATTTCTTTTTAGATCAACTATTTTTTGAAGTTTAAATCTCTCCTTTGAATACCAATAACCATTGTAAACAAG
>JACWDU010000028.1 GCA_014653935.1 Pelagibacterales bacterium SAG-MED23
ATAAATCCAATAAATAACTAACACTCCAGTCAGCAACATTAATCCCATTGCCGAAGCAAAACTCCAATCTAAAGTACTCTTCATGTGATAGGCTATCTGATTGCTTATGAGCGTTCCAGAAGCTCCCCCTACTAAGGCTGGAGTTATGTAATAACCAATTGCAAGTATAAATACTAATAAACAGCCCGCTCCAATTCCAGGTATTGTAAGTGGGAAATATATTTTAAAAAAAGCCACTCCAGGAGTTGCGCCTAAAGATTTTCCAGCTCTCATTAAACTTGGAGAGATTGTTTTCATGACACTATATAAAGGTAGCACCATAAATGGTAAAAGTATTTGTGTCATTGCAACATAAGTCCCAGTTTTATTGTACATCATCTCTGGCCTATTATCGTCTGTCACTAAACCAATCCAAACAAAAAAGTCATTCACTAATCCTTGTTGCTGCAATAAAATCATCCAACTAGCAGTTCTTACAAGTAATGAGGTCCAAAATGGAAGCAGCACACAAATCATGAGCAAGTTACTATACTTCATTGGAAGAGTTGCTAATAAATGTGCAATTGGATAAGCCATTAAAAAACAAAAAAAAGTTACAAAAAAAGCTACCTCTAACGTTCGTGACCATAAAATTCTATGAATTCTTCTATTCTCAGCAACTTGTACTATTTTACCCTCTTCATTTGAGTACATATCTACGCCCTTTAAATACTTTGAATATGTATAAGATGGAGCTCTTCTTTTAATTGCTCTCCAATAATCTACATTTCTCCACCTTTTATGCACTTTCATGATTTGCTCTTTATAGTTTCCTTCCTCAAACTTCTTCTGTTTTCTTGCAAGTTTTTTAAGAACACTCTTAAAACCGTTTTTTTCATAATTTAATTGTGTTTGTAATTTTCCAGCCGTTTTATTGTTTACTAAGATTTTGTAGTCTAAATAAAAAGCCTCAAAAACTTCCTCTGGTGGTAGCTCTTTACCATCCCACTGCTCCATCGCTTTATATGTTTTAGGCAGCATATTTGTAACCATTTTGTCATCTATGCTTCGAGAGAACATATCTGCAATTGGAACTATGTATGTGATTATTAAAAATAATAGTAAAGGGGTAACTAAAAGAAAAGCTTTTATTTTATTTTTTTTTTCTGCCTGTTTAAGACTTTCCTCTAAAGGAATTCCATCAGTAGATAATATTTTTCCTGTTTCTGAGCTCATAAAAAAAAGGGCGGCTATAAATAACCGCCCTTAATATAATATAAAATTAAAGTCTTTAAAACTCTAATTATTTAATACTTGCTTTCATAGCTTCCCATTGTTCACCAAGCTCTGTGCCATTATCAGCCCAGTACTCAGCGTTTACTAAGAAGTATTTTTTAAGGTTAGCTGGTGCTGTTGGCATATGTGGAACCATATTTGTTTTTCCATCTTTATACCAAGGCTCTCCTGCTTCCATAACTGCAATTGATGATTTTCTCCATGGAGCATATGCAATATATTTTGCACTTCCTGCTAACATTTCAGTATTTGTCATCATCGCTAAAGCTTTCTTAGCGTCTGCTTCGTTTGGTCCACCCTTAACTAATGCAAAATATTCATAGTCAAGACCTTGTCCGTCCCAAACTTGAACTATAGGAGCACCTTCTCCAGTTGCAGCATTGAAAAATCTACCATTCCAACCAGTTGCCATTACAACTTCACCACTCATTAATAATTCTGGTGGTTGAGCTCCAGCTGACCAAAATACACATCCACCTTTTGGATCTTCACAAAGTTTTTTGATTTTATCCATAGCTCTAGTTACGTAAGCTGGATCTTCAAGTTTTTCATATATGAATTCTCCACCTTTACCCATTTTTACTCCGTCTGCTGCTAAAGCAATTTCTAAGTTAGTTAGGGCGCTTTTGTAAATAGCTCTTTTTCCTGGAAATCTTTGTGTATTAAAGAAATCTTTAATAGTACTTGGTGTACTTTTTAATAGGTCGCTGTTGTAAGCATAGTTCCAAGAATATAAAATATTTCCTACAGCACATTTACTTGGCATGCTTGTAAAGAAATCTTCACTTGCAGGTGTACCATCTGGCGCTGGTGGAAAGTCTTTATCAAAGTCAAATTCGACAAAAATTCCTTCGTCACAACCATTAATAGTGTCATATGCAAATACATCAATAATATCCCATGTAATTGCTCCCGCTTCTTTTTGAGCTTTAATTTCTGATAATCCACCAGAATAATCTACC
Source organism: Pelagibacterales bacterium SAG-MED23 (assembly GCA_014653935.1). Next base: position 2,238 of record JACWDU010000028.1, read on the forward strand.
CACTCAATTGGTATACCCAATGCTTTTGCAGTTGGATCTCCATATCCTAACTTTTGACTTTCTGTGTAAGCTCCACCCCATGATGCAACAACTACTGCAAATGCTGATGAAGATACTGAGATAGCAAATGTTACGGCAAGTAATAATTTACTTAATTTTTTCATTTATCCTCCGTTTAAACGTTTTTTTATAAAAAAGGGAGTACAGCAACATAGGAAAAGAGAGTCAACAGTGGATTTTGGTAATACCTTTATAATTGGGTTATTTTGGGTCTAAAGCTCTTGCATCATGACTATTCCAGCCAATATTAATCTCGTTGCCTAATTTGATATCTAGATTTTGAGAACTATTTGGCACTTTTAAAATAAATTCTGAATTTCCGAGCAAGTTTAGCCTCACTCTAGTGTGATCGCCATGATAAATAACTTCTTCGATTTTGCCTTTTTGATTATTATCCATTTTATCTTTTGGATTAATTAATGCTCTTTCAGGTCTAATTGAAACTGTAGTTTTTTCACCAACAGACTTAACTGAAATTGGATTTGCAATTATTTCACCCTTATCTAGCTTAACTTTACAGGATCCATTTGATATATCTGAAATTTCTCCAGCGAAAGTGTTGTTCTCTCCTATAAATTCGGCAACAAATGAATTTACTGGCTCCTCATACAACTTATCTGGACTTGAAAGTTGCTGAACTTTACCATCATTAAATACTGCAATTCTGTTTGACATTGTTAATGCCTCACCTTGATCATGTGTAACATACACAACTGTTACACCAATACTCTCATGAATATGTTTAATTTCATACTGCATACTCTCTCTTAAATTTTTATCTAAAGCACCTAGAGGCTCGTCCATTAAAACAACGGATGGATCGAATACCAATGCTCTTGCAACGGCTACTCTTTGTTGTTGGCCACCAGAAAGTTGTCCTGGCATTCTATTTCCAAATCCCGATAATGAAACCATTGATAATGCTTTTTCTACTTTTTTGTCTATATCGTCTTTTGAAATTTTTCTTACCCTTAAAGGAAACGCTAAATTTTCATAAACTGTCATATGTGGAAAAAGAGCATAATTTTGAAAAACCATTCCAATACCTCTTTTGTGTGGAGGAATATTTGAAATTGGATTTTTATCTAAATAGATTTCTCCATTAGTTGGGGTTTCAAAACCTGCAAGCATCATTAAGCACGTTGTTTTGCCTGAACCAGAAGGTCCGAGCATTGTTACAAACTCACCTTCTTCAATATCTAAATTTAAATCTTTAACTACTAATACTTTTCCATCGTAGCTTTTATCGACTTTATCAAATTTTACGAAATCTTCTTTTTTTGACATAGGTTAGTTTTTAAAACACTTAGTTAAGTTGTTTGCAACAGTTAATTAGCTTTTAATATGTAACTCTTTTGAAAAATTACAAAATAATTCACATCCTTTATCTGTAACTCGTATAGCTTCAGATGCTTCAACTCCCCAATCACCAAACTGCATTACAGCTATCATATGAAAACATGCATTCGGTACTAGTTCAGTCATTTCTCCTTTATATATATTAAGAGTATGCTCGCCCCAATCTGGCGGGTAACCTATACCAATGGAGTAACCAGTTCTTGATTTTTTCTCAATGCCATATTTATCTAGAATACCCCAAAAAGCCTGGGCCACATCATTTGCTGTATTTCCTGGTTTAGTGGCATCTATTCCAGCTTGAAGAGCTTCAATAGTTTTATTCATTGTGTCTATTTTTAATTGATCTGGTTTTCCAAGTAAGACTGTTCTAGCCATTGGCGCATGATATCTTTTATAAACTCCTGATAATTCAACGATTGTCGCCTCACCTTCAACAAACTTATCTTGAGTTGCTGTTAAATGTGAAGCAGATGTTCCTTTTCCTGTTGGGAGAAGTGTGGCGATACTAGAATACTCTCCGCCAAACTCAGGTGTCCCATAAAATAAAGTTTTTTGTATTTCTCCAACTGCATCGCATTGTCTTACCCCGGGTTTAATTACTTCCATTGCAGTTTTCATTCCTTTTTCTGAAAT
>JACWDU010000029.1 GCA_014653935.1 Pelagibacterales bacterium SAG-MED23
AAAATAGATCAAATCACCTAAAATTGTTTAACTTATGCTCAAAATTAATGATGAAAATTGTTGAAGGAAAAAAACCAGTTATAGCAAAAGTTCATGGTGCAGCTTATGCAGCAGGATGTCAATTAGCTGCAAGTTGTGATTTAGCTTACAGTACAACTACAGCAACTTTTGCAACACCTGGCGTCAATATAGGATTATTTTGCAGCACACCAATGGTTGCTGTTAGTAGAAAAGTAACAAGAAAAATAATGATGAAAATGCTTTTAACCGGAGAACCAATAAATGCAAAATATGCAAAAGATATTGGTTTAATAAATGATTGTTACTCAAATAAAAAACTAAATTCTGAGGTTTTGAAAATTGCTAAAACTATTTCTTCTAAATCAAACCTAACAATTAAAATTGGCAAACAAGCTTTCTACAAACAATTAGAGATGCCTTTAGGAGCAGCATACAAATTTACAAGTAAAATGATGACTTTAAATATGGCTTCACAAGATGCTAAAGAAGGGATATCAGCCTTCTTACAGAAAAGAAAACCTAATTGGAAAAATAAATAATAATTACTTTGAATTTAAATTATGAATGATGACGAAATTAAATCTATTTTAAGAAAATCAAAAGTCATAGCGATGATTGGAGTTAGTTCTGAAAAAAAAGGAGAAGACAAAAAAAACCTTAAAAGAAAGCCAGCAAATGTAGTTATGAAATATATGCAAAATTTTGGTTACAAAGTGATACCCATAAACCCTTTTGCAGTTGGTGAAATTGTAAATGGTGAACCAATGGTGGAGAGTTTAGATAAGATAGCAGAAGAAGTTGATATAGTTGATGTTTTTAGACCATCCAATGAAACTGAAGGTATTGCAAAAGAAGCAGTCAAAAAAGGCACAAGTGTTCTGTGGTTACAATACGGAATTCATAGTGATGAAGCTCAAACAATTGCGGATAAAGAAAATATTCAATTTATTTCCAACAGATGTATAAAGCAAGAATATCAAAAACTTTTTCAAAAATCTAATCCAGTTTTTCCAGTTCTCAAAGATTAATGAAAAAAGTATTTTTGGTTTATGGCCATTATAATGAAAAGTCTTTTAATTCAGCAATCAAAGATACATTTATAAAATCAGCAAAAGAAAAAGGCCATTCAGTTGAATGTGTAGATCTATATAAAGAAAAATTTGATCCGGTGTATGCTGGTGAAAAAGCTGATGAAGTAGTTTTGGATCACAGAAAAAAAATAGATGAGACAGATTTAATTGTCCTTGTGGCACCTATATGGAACTATAGAATGCCAGCTATCTTAGAAGGTTGGATAGATAAGGTATTAGCACCACCCTGGGCCTTTTCATTTAAGAAACTTTTTGGAAATCATGGATACGCAGTTGGAAAATTAAAAAGCAAAAAAGCTATTATTTTCTGCACATATGGCTCTCCAAGGTTTTCAATTTCAGATTTTTTTTTAAATTTACCGCTTAGAAGAATTAAAAAAGGTATTTTTAATAAGTGTGGTATTTATGACATTACCTATAAACGATATTTTGCTGTACCATTTGTCTCTAATGAAAAAAGAATTGAATTTTTGGAAGACGTTAAAAATACAGCCAACACTCTTTAGAATATTTTTTTTAATTATTTTTTTTGTTTTTTGTGCGAATGAACTATTAGCTGAGGTAAGAAAACCTAACCCAGAGATAAAACCTAGAGAAGTAATTGAAATACAACTCAACGCTTTAATGAAGAATGACGATCCTAGTAGGGATAGCGGCATCATTCAAACTTGGTATTTTGCACACCCAAATAACCAAAGAGTTACAGGACCCATTGAGAGATTTAAAAACATGATTAAAACCGATTCCTATTCTATGCTTTTAAACCATGAAAATTATGAAATAGAAGAGGTGTATAAATCAAAGGGTGTTTCGACATTTGAAGTGACCATTATGGACAAAGACAAGAAATATTATAAATTTAAATGGCAAGTTGAAAAATATGAAATTGATGGATCGTTAAAAAATTGTTGGCTTACTACCGCTGTATCTCAACCAATGCCCATGGGCTCATCTATTTAATGAAAAAACCAAGTTTTCCAGTACGAATTGCAATACTAATGGCAATACTCTGCATTCCCCCCATCGGCGCCACTCAGATAGGATGGTACTATTTTGGACAATCTATGGGAGTAAATTTTGGTATGGTCGCCGGTGTGGCGAGCGTTATAACAGCTGCATATTTAATGTATCAAATGGGTTGGAGAGATGATGATGATGACGATTATGACTATTAGAATTATGTTTAGTTTATAAGAAAAATTTAGTAAAAATCGCATGATGAAATCAAAAGCAAAAGTTGTAGTAGTAGGTGGTGGAGTTGTTGGTGTTAGCGCTCTTTATCATTTAGCAAAAAAAGGTTGGTCTGATGTTGTCTTAATTGAGAGAAAAGAATTAACTTCAGGTTCAACATGGCATGCAGCTGGATTGCTTCCATTATTTAATATGAGTTACTCGGTTGGTCAGTTACATAAATATGCAGTTAAACTTTATAAAAGCTTAGAAGAAGAAACAGGTAAGAATGTAGGATTTAGTGTTGTATCAAACATTAGACTGGCAAATAATAAAGATAGAATGGATGAATACCATCAGTACGCAGGTGTTGCACAAACTATCGGAGTAGATGTAAAATTTTTAACACCAGATCAAGTAAAAGAAATTTGGCCTTTATGTCATACAGATGATTTAATTGGAGCAATACAACATCCTGAGGATGGATATATTCAACCTGCTGATTTAACACAAGCACTAGCAACTGGCGCAAGAAATAGAGGCGCTGAGATTTATAGAAATACAACAGTTCTTGCAATGAAACAAAATAAAGGTGGATGGGTTGTTGAAACAGACAAAGGATCTATTGAATGCGAACATGTAATTTCGTGTTCTGGAAATTTTGCTAGACAAACTGGCAAGATGGTAGGTTTAGATATCCCAGTTATACCTGTTGAACATCAATATATTGTAACAGAACCACACCCAGAAATTCAAAAAAGAAAAAAAGAAGGTCTTCCTGAAATGGGAGTTTTAAGAGATAGTGACAGCAGATGGTATATGCGTGAGGAAGCTGGTGGTTTAATCTTAGGACCCTACGAAGATGGTGCGCCCGCTTGTTATGTGAACGGTCCCTCCAAAGAATCTGAATATGAACTTTTTCAAGAAGATTTAGATAGACTTGCACCACATATTGAGGGAGCAATTCATAGAGTTCCTGCTTTTGGAGAAGTAGGTGTAAAAAAAGTTTATAACGGCGCTATTTGTTACACACCGGATGGAAATCCTATAGTTGGTCCAGCATGGGGATTAAAAAACTTTTGGATCAACGAAGGTCATAGTTTTGGTATTACTGCAGCTGGTGGAGCTGGATGGCAATTGGCTGAGTGGATTGTTGATGGAGAACCTACAATTGATATGCTTGGAGTTGAACCCAGAAGATACGGTGATTATTGCTCAAAATCTTACCTTAAAGAAAAAAATGAGGAAGCTTACAGTCATGTGTTTATTACTCATTTTCCAGACGAAGAAAGACCTGCTGCAAGACCTTTAAGAACAGCACCGTGCTATGACAGAATGAAAAATCTTGGAGCAGTTTTTGGTCAAAAATTTGGATGGGAAAGACCAAACTTTTTTGCAACTGATGGTATGGAACAAAAAGATGATTGGTCATTTAGAAGATCAAATTGGTTTAAAGCAGTTGAAAAAGAGTGCGAGAATGTAAAACGGAATGTTGGTTTATTAGACATGTCAGCATTTGCTAAATGTAGAATTAAAGGACCTGGAGCTGAGGAATTTCTAGATAAGTTGGTAGCTAATAAATTACCAAAAAAAATTGGCAGAATTAATTTGTGTCACGCACTAAATACAAAGGGTGGTGTACATTCAGAATTTACAATAATGAGAGAGTCCGAGAACAGTTTTTATCTTGTTTCAGCTGGGGCTTACCAAAGATTAGATCATGATTGGATATTTGGCTGGATGCCAAAAGATGGATCAGTTCAATTTGAAAATTTAACAAACAGCAAAGGTGTTCTTGTTGTATCGGGACCAAAAGCTAGAGAACTAATGCAAAGAGTTTCGAATGATGACTTTTCTAATGAAAATTTTAAATGGCTAAGTGCTAAACAAGTTGATGTTGGTTTTGCACCAGTTAATGCAATGAGAGTTAATTTTGTTGGAGAACTTGGTTGGGAGCTTCACCATCCTATTGAATATCAAAATCATATTTTTGATAAACTTATGGA
>JACWDU010000003.1 GCA_014653935.1 Pelagibacterales bacterium SAG-MED23
GAATTAACAAAACATGGAATTATTTTTTGTTCAATGTCTGAAGCAATACAAAAACACCCTGAGTTAGTGAAAAAATATTTAGGATCAGTAATTCCAATAACAGATCATTTCTTTGCTACTCTTAATTCTGCAGTGTTTACTGATGGTTCATTTGTATACATTCCAGAGGGAATTAAATGTCCCATGGAACTTTCAACTTATTTTAGAATAAACGCATCTGAAACTGGACAGTTTGAAAGAACATTAATAATTGCCGACAAAGGTAGTTATGTAAGTTATTTAGAAGGTTGCACAGCTCCAATGAGAGATGAGAACCAATTACATGCAGCAAATGTAGAATTGATAGCTTTAGATAATGCTGAAATAAAATATTCTACAGTTCAGAATTGGTATCCAGGTGATGAGAATGGAAAAGGTGGAATATATAATTTCGTAACTAAAAGAGGATTGTGCAAAGGAAAAAATTCTAAAATTTCTTGGACACAAGTTGAGACAGGTTCAGCTATTACTTGGAAATATCCTAGCTGCATCTTAAAAGGTGATAACTCAATTGGTGAGTTTTATTCAATAGCTATTACTAATAACCATCAAAAAGCAGATACAGGAACAAAGATGATTCATTTGGGAAAAAATACTAAAAGCAAGATAATTTCAAAAGGTATTAGTGCTGGTTTTTCTGATATGACTTATAGAGGTTTAGTAGACATTAATTCAAAAGCAAAAAATTCGAGTAATTACACACAATGTGACTCTTTATTGATGGGAAATAAATGTGGAGCTCATACAGTTCCTTACATAAAGAATAAAAATTTTGATTCAAATATTGCTCATGAAGCAACAACTTCAAAAATAAGTGAGGAGCAACTACATTACTGTCAACAAAGAGGACTTAACCCAGAAGAAGCAGTTGGTTTAATTGTTAATGGTTTCTGTAAAGAAGTGTTGCAACAGTTGCCTATGGAATTTGCTGTTGAAGCACAAAAATTAGTTGGCATTAGTTTAGAGGGGAGCGTTGGTTAATGCTTAAAATTAATAATTTAAATGCAAATGTTGAAAACAAGTCAATATTGAAGGGTTTTTCTTTAAATATTAATCCTGGTGAAGTGCATGCAATCATGGGTCCTAATGGATCAGGTAAAAGTACATTATCAAACATTTTATCTGGAAAGAAAGGTTACGATGTATCAGGTGAAATTTTATTTGAAAATAAAAATTTATTTGATCTTGAAACAGAGGAAAGGGCACACAAAGGTATATTTCTAGCATTTCAATATCCTTTAGAAATTCCAGGTGTAAATACAAACATATTCTTAAAAACATCTTTAAATGCAGTTAGAAAAGCTCGTGGTGAAAAAGAGCTAGATGCAATTGAGTTTTTAAAACTTGTTAAAGAAAAAGCTAAGGAATTGAAATTTGATGAAGAAAAATTAAATAGACAGTTGAATGTTGGTTTTTCAGGCGGAGAAAAAAAGAAAAATGAAATTTTACAAATGTCTATGTTAGCCCCTAAGTTATCTATTTTAGATGAGACAGACTCAGGTTTAGATATAGACGCACTGAAAATTGTTGCTGACGGTGTTAACGTGCTTAGAAATAAAAACAATTCTTTTTTGATAATTACTCATTATCAAAGATTACTAGACCATATAAAGCCAGACTTCGTTCATGTTTTAATGAATGGAAGGATAATAAAATCTGGTGGTCCAGAATTAGCATTAGAGTTAGAAAAAAAAGGATATGAAAATTTTAATTAAATGACTGAGCAATTACAATTAGATTTTAATAAAATATTAAAGACATCAAATATTTCTAAAAAAAATATTGATTCAAAACGAAATCATTTAAAAAAATTTATAGAGAGTGGCTTTCCAAACAGAAAACAAGAAGATTGGAAGTTTTTAGATATAAGTCAAATTATAAAAAAAAATATTACGAATTTAAGTTTTTTTAATGATTACTCACTATCAAATAAGATTGACTCATCTATTTTTGTTGATGGTTTAGAACATAATAAAATTATTTTTATAAATGGAAGAATAGAAAAAATAGATTTTAGTTATGAGGAAAAAAATAATATCGAAATTAATGATGAAGTAAACACAGAGCTTTCAATTGAAAATAAAAATTCTTTGATTGATTTAAATAATGCGTTCACGAATAAAGTATTTAAAATTATAGTTAAAAAGAATTATTCATTAAAAAAACCACTGATAATTTATCACACAACAAATGAAAAAATTAAATCAAAAAATATTAATTTGAGGTTAGATTTTGAGTTAGAACAAAATAGCTCATTAAGATTAATAGACTTTTTTGCTGACAGCGCAGATAAAAACTTTTCAAATATCTTATATAATTTTGATTTAAAAAGAGACTCAATTCTTAAAAATTATAAACTTGATAAGTTTAAAAGTGATAATTTAAAATATTCATTTAACAATATAGATCAAGAGTCCAACAGTGTGTCGGAGACATTTATTTTATCTTCTGGTTCTAACTTTTTCAAAAATGAAGTAAATTGCAATCTCAAAGGTGATTACTCTTCAGCTTTTGTAAACGGTGTTTTTTCATTGGAAGAAAATCAACAACATGAAATTAGAACAATAATTAATCATTTAGTAGAAAATACTAAAAGCTACCAACTCATTAAGGGTGTTCTTGGTAAAAATTCAAAAGCTGCTTACCAAGGAAAGATATTTGTTAATTCTAAAGCACAAAAAACTGATGGCTATCAGTTAAGTAAAGCAATTTTATTAGATGAAACATCAGAATTTAATGCAAAGCCAGAATTAGAAATATATGCTGATGATGTAAAATGTTCTCATGGTTCAGCATCTGGAAGCTTAAACGAAAATTCAATTTTTTACTTAATGTCTAGAGGCTTAAATTATAAACAGTCAAAAAAACTTTTGATCAATGGTTTTTTATTAGATGTTGTTGAAAAGATTACAGACTCAGAGATTAAAAATTTAATTAAAAATATGATTGGTTTAAAAGAATGAATATAGATAAGATTAAAGAGGAATTTCCAATTTTTGATGAAAAAATTCAAAATAATGATTTAGTTTATTTAGATAGTGCTAATTCATCACAAAAACCAAGGATTGTTTTAGACAGAATAAATGACTTTTATTCTAAACAATTTTCTAATGTTGGAAGAAGTGTGCATTATTTAGCTGTAGCAGCGACAAATTTATATGAAAATACAAGATCTTCAGTTCAAAAATATATTAATGCTAAAGATAAAAATGAAATTGTTTTCACTAAAGGGGCCACAGAAGCCTTAAACCTAGTAGCAAATACTCTTGGTCAAACCATCATAGAACCAAATGATGAAATTTTGATTACTGAACTAGAACATCACTCAAATTATGTACCTTGGCATTTTTTGAGAAAATCTAAGAATGTTAATATAAAGTTTGCCGAAATTAATGAGGATGGTGATATCCCAATTGAAAATATAGAAAAAGAAATAACGGATAAAACTAAAGTAATAGCAATAACTCACTTGTCTAACGTTACAGGTGCTGTTTTACCAATTAAAGAAATAACTCAATTAGCTCACGCAAAGGGGATAATTGTTGTTGTTGACGGTTGTCAAGGTGGACCACATTTAAAATTAGACATGCAAGACTTAGATTGTGATTTTTATGCGATTTCATGTCATAAAATGTATGGACCAACAGGACTAGGAGTTTTGTATGGTAAAAAGAAATGGCTTGAACAACTTCCTCCTTACCAAGGTGGAGGAGGTATGATCAATGAAGTAAAAAAAGATAGAATTTCATATGGAGATCTACCTAATAAATATGAAGCAGGAACAATGGCCACAGCACAAGTAATTGGTTTTGATCAATCAATAAAGTTTATAGAAAGTATTGGAATTGAAAATATCATAAAACATGAAAAAAAATTAATAGAATATGGTCAAGAAATTTTAAAAAAAAATAATTCTGTTAAGTTGATTGGAAATCCCAAGGAGCGTGGAGGAGTACTATCCTTTACGATTGAAGGAGTTCATCCACACGATATCGCAACTATTTTAGATGAAACTGGAGTAGCAATTAGAGCAGGCCATCATTGTTGCCAAATACTTCATGATAAATTAGAAATACCTGCAAGTGCGAGAGCCTCCTTAGGAGTTTATAATACTAAAGATGATTTAGATAAATTAAATGAAGGAATTAATAATTGTAAAAAAATTTTTGATTTAAAATGAACTTAAAAGAATTATATCAAGAACTAATTTTAGAACATGGAAAGAATCCTAGAAATTTAGGAAAGACTAAAAATTTTAATAAAGAAGCTAAAGGAAATAATCCTTTGTGTGGTGATAATGTGCATGTTTATTTAAAACTTAACGACCAAAGAAAAGTTGAAGATATATCATTTGAAGGAAGTGGATGTGCTATTTCAATGGCATCAGCTTCAATAATGACCGATTTGATAAAAGGAAAAAGTGATAATGAAGCTAAAGAAATTATTGAAGATTTTTTAGGGATGATTAAAGAGAACCCAGAATTAAAAACAAATTTATTAAAAGAAGACGATAAAACTAAATTAATGTGTTTATCAGGAGTAAAACAATATCCAATGAGAGTTAAATGTGCTACTTTATCATGGCATACTTTAGTTTCAGCAATAGAAACAAATGGAAAAGAAATAAGTACAGAAAGCTAATTATTATGGAAGTTAAAAATAAAATCATTGAAGAAATTAGAAAAATCTATGATCCAGAGTTGCCTGTGAACATCTATGAACTTGGTCTAATTTATGATATAAAAGTAGAAGGCCGAAAAGCAGAAATTAAAATGACATTAACAACACCAAATTGCCCTGTAGCAGAAAGCTTACCTAAAGAAGTTAAAGAAGGAGCAATGCAAGTAGAAGAAATCGATGATGTTGATCTTCAATTAGTTTGGGACCCACCTTGGACAAAAGACATGATGTCAGATTCTGCCAAATTGGAGTTAAATTTATAATGAATTCTATAATTAAATTAAGTGACAATGCCGCATCAAGAATTAAAGAAATAATGTCTGGTGCTGAAAAAAAATCAGTAGGAGTAAGAGTCTCAGTTAAATCTGGAGGTTGTGCAGGCATGTCTTACGTAATGGAATATTCAAAAGAAGTTAATCCAAATGATGAAGTAATAGAGGACAAAGGAGTAAAAGTTTTTATAGATCCAGCTGCAGTAATGTATCTTTTGGGTACAGAAATGGATTATAAAAAAGAGGAATTTTCCTCCTCTTTTGTTTTTAATAACCCGAATGAAACTGAGAGATGTGGCTGTGGAGAGTCGTTTAAAATAGACTAAACAACAGTATCCCATAAGTTGCATAGCAGTATTGCATAATACGCATAACTAGTATATGATTCTCTTATGAATAAATTTGAATTTAAAAATCTTGTTAAAAACCTAAAAGATTCTTTAAAGGAAAAAACTTTTTTTAAGGATCTTCGAAAAGAAGTTAATACTGGTGCCAATGGCACTCAGGATTACGTTGTTAAAAAAGGTGCTAACAAAGATACAGTTGCTTCCACAAGACAGTAATTAACTACTGTAATACATTTCAAACTCTACAGGATGAGGTGCATGTTCAAACTTATGAATTTCTTCAAATTTAAGTGCTATATAAGCATCAATCTGATCATCAGTAAATACATCACCTTGTGTTAGGAATTCTCTGTCTTTGTCTAAACTTTCCATTGCTTCTCTTAAAGATCCGCAAACAGTTGGAATAGCTTTTACCTCTTCAGGAGGCAGTTCATATAAATCTTTATCAAAAGATTCACCCGGATGAATTTTATTTTTAATTCCATCCAAACCTGCCATCAACATTGCAGCAAAAGTTAAATAAGGGTTACCTGAGGCATCAGGAAATCTTATCTCACATCTAGCACCTTTTTTACTTAAGGTAATTGGTATACGACAAGATGCAGATCTATTTCTTGCTGAGTAAGCTAATAAAACAGGAGCTTCAAATCCTGGAACTAATCTTTTGTAACTATTAGTTGTTGAATTAGCAAAAGCATTGATCGCTTTTGCATGTTTTAAAATTCCACCAATGTAGTGTAATGCAGTTTCAGATAGTCCTGCATAAGCATCACCAGAAAATACTGGTGTATCACCTTTCCAAATCGATTGGTGAATATGCATTCCTGATCCATTATCACCAGCCACAGGTTTAGGCATGAAAGTTGCAGTCTTTCCAAAGGAGTGAGTTACCATTTGTACAATATATTTATATAATTGAACGTTATCAGCTTGGTTTACTAAAGTACCAAAGTACATCCCAAGTTCATGTTGACTTGGAGCAACTTCATGATGGTGTTTTTCAACTTTAATTCCAACCTCTTTTAAATTTTTTAAGTATTCTCCTCTCATATCTTGCTCACTATCAACAGGAGGAACTGGGAAATAACCACCTTTTACTGGAGGTCTGTGACCCATATTTCCATTCTCGTATTCTTTACCAGAGTTATATGGACCTTCTTTACTATCAATTTTAAAACCACATTCATTCATGTCATTTTTAATTCTAACATCGTCAAAAACAAAAAATTCTGGTTCAGGACCAAAAAATGCTTTATCACCAATTCCTGAAGCTTTTAAATACTCTTCGGCTTTTTTTGCTACTCCACGCGGATCTCTTTCATAAGGAGTTTTCTTAACTGCATCTAAAATATCACAAAAGATAACTGCAGTATTATGTGAGGTAAAAGGGTCTAAAAAAAACCTTGAAGTATCAGGTTTCAAAATCATATCTGACTCGTTAATAGCTTTCCAACCAGCTATAGATGAACCATCAAAAAAAACTCCATCATTCAACATATCTTCATCAACTACCGTAGTATCCATAGTTAGGTGTTGAAGCTTACCTCTAGGATCTGTAAATCTTAGATCAACAAATTCTGCTTCTTTTTCCTTAATAAATTTTAAGACATCGCTAGCACTCATTTATACTCCTTTATAATTCTGATCGTTGTATTACCAAAAAAAGACTGATAGATAATGTTCTTTTACTTAATATCACCTATGCAATTATCACATAAGTGTATAATTAAACGTTTAAAATAACTAACAATTAAAAGTTGAATAATGACTTTATTAGACAAAGAGCCAGTTAAAAGAGTTGAGAGAATTTTAAGAGATTTTGACTCATCAAAAAAAGTTATTGTTTTGGACACTTCTGCAAGGACGGCTTATGATGCTGCTGCATCTTTAGGTTGTGATATTGGAGCAATTGTTAAAAGCTTACTTTTTAAAACAGAAAATTCTTTTACATTATTTCTAGTTGCAGGAGATAAAAAAGCTTCACTTAATAAAATAAAAAAAACATTAAATATTAAAGATGCTTCTATGGCCTCCGCTGATGATGTTAAAAATTCTACTGGTTTTACTATTGGAGGTGTATCACCTATTGGTCATTTAAATAAAGTTGATATTTTTATAGATAATTCCTTAGAAAGATTCACATCTCTTTTTGCAGCTGCTGGTCACCCTAACTGTGTGTTTAAAATAAATTTTATGGATTTACAAAAAATAACCAATGGATCAGTAAAAGAAATTACAGAATGAAACAACCAAAGGTATTAGATTATTTACTATTAGTTTTACTTGCTTTAATTTGGGCATCTGCTTTTTTTAATATTAAAATTGCAACTTATTCATTTGGACCTGTAACAATTGCTTTCTTAAGGGTTTTTTTTGGAGCTATACCAGTTTTAATACTCTGTTATTATAAAGATATTAAGATTGAAGCTTTCTCTAAAGATTGGCATTGGTTTGCAATAATAGGGTTTATTAACTTAGTTGCACCATTTTTTTTAATTGCTTATGGAGTTAAATCTGTTCAAAGTAATCTGGCGGCTATTTTAATGTCAACAACACCTTTGAGCTCAACTGTATTAGGTCACTTTTATACAAAAAATGAAAAATTCAATTTTATAAAAACTTTTGGAATTTTAATTGGATTTTCAGGAATACTTTATTTGTTTTCAGATAATCTATTGATTGATAACAATAATTTTTTATCAGCTTTATTGATTCTTCTTGGTTCTACTTGTTATGTAGTTGGAGGTGTTTTAACTTTAAAAATAAGTAAAAAAAAAAATGAAAATGTAACTGGATCAATATTAATTTGGGCAGTTATTATTTTAATTCCTTTGATGAGTTTTATTGAACAACCTTGGAATGTGACACCTAGATTAGACTCTACAATTTCAGTTATATATTTAGGATTAGTTTCAACTGGAATTGCTTGGTTATTGAGATTTAGAATTTTAGTTAATAATGGTTTAATTTTCCAATCACAAGTTTCATACTTAATTCCTATTTTTGGAACAATTTTAAGTTATATTTTTTTAAAAGAATTAATCACAACCAAAGTATTAATTTCATTGATAGCAGTTTGTGTTGGCATTTATTTTGTTAGAAAAGCCGACAATAAAAAAATTACTTGAGAGATGCAAAAGCTTTAATATGTGCAGGTCTTGTTTCACAACATCCACCTAAAATTGTTGCACCTGCATTTTTGAATTTCTTTGCAAATTCTAACATTTTTTCTGGCGTTAAATCTTCACGCACTCCAAGAAATTCATTTGGATTGCCAGTTTTACTCTCTTTATAGGCACCCGTGTAATTTGGATTTGGGTTTGTTTTAATGAATGCATTTAGCTTAAAACCAAAAGGTACGCCTAAACTTTTTATTTCATTAAGATTTAATTCATAATTTTCAGGAGAAATACATGATAATAGAATTCCAAGTAATTTTTCGTGTTTTATACTATTAATTATTTCTGAGATTTTTTCACCACTTGGTAAATTAGTTCCTTCCGAAATATGAGCACCAATTAAGTATGGTTTATTAAATTCTTTGATACTATCAATTGCAATCCTAAATTCTTTAATACTACTTAAAACGTCAAAGTAAAAAAAATCAATATAAGGATTTAACAATTTTGCTTGGCTATAAAAGTCGTCTTTAATTTCCTTGTCTGTTCTTGGATCAGCTTCATAAGTTAAATATTGAGGAGGTAATCCTCCAGCAATTAAAACATTTGGATAAAGTTTTTTTGCTTGCTGAGCTATTTCTCCAGCCTTTTTGTTTAAATATTCAAATTTATTTTCAACTTTATTGTCCTTTAATCTGGTTTTTCTTGTTGTGAATGTTGTTGTTACAATAACTTCAGCACCTGATTTAATAAAATCTATGTGAGTGTTCAACACAAGTTTATGATATTTATCTTGTAATAGAGCATTTGCACTCCACAATGTTCCATTTGGCTCCATACCCCTTGCTAGAAGTTCTTGACCCATTCCACCATCTAATATTCTTGTTTGTTTGAAAAAATTTAAATTCACTTTAGACCTCACTTTTTTAGTACTTCAGCTTAATGCTAGGTGCACAATATAGTTCAACTACCTTGCTAATTGATCATGTGGGAATTTCCATGTTTAGCAGTTTATGCCCGCAATAGGATCAAATCGGCAAACTATTTATATATCTTTAATAATTTTCTGCAAACTATTTTTTAAAGATAATTTTTGCATTGAAAGAAAAAGATCTTCTTTCACCTTTAATATTAAAAGGATAAGCAGTGTGCATTAAGTAATTTGGAAAAATTATTAATTCTTTAATTTTTGGAATAACATTATATATACTTTTGCTTAGGAAGGCTCTTTGACCATTGATGAAATCAATTGTTCCATTAGTTTTAATTTTCTTGTTTTTAACCAATTTATTGCCTGTCATGCCTTTGGGTAATTTTAAATAACCAACACCTGATAAATCACCTTCGTGATAATGTATTGGGTTATATTCACCTCTAAATTGCCGAACTACCCAAAGATTTAAAATTTTAATTTTTTTTATCTTGTGCATTTTTTCTTTTGATAAAAATTTTATAATATTTTTTTTTAACTCTTTATCTAAGTATTTTTTGATGAATTTATCTGAAATTTTTAATTCTTTTTTAATTTGGCTTGCTAATTTTGAACTATAATCAACTTTTTTAGATTTAGATTTTTCATCAAATTCTTTATTTAATAAATCAAAAAATTTCTTTGAAATTCTAGTTTTACCTATTGATGGACCAAACGGTTTTATATTTTTCATTGTAAAATTAAATACATTAAAAAAAAATTAAATCAATATTACGGTAAAATTCTAAATCCCATTCTTATTGCGACAAAAATAACCAAAAAAGATGTTATTAAAGCTAAAATCTTGTTAGATAAAAATTTTATATTTAAAAAATTTCCAATTTGTCCTCCTATTAATACCACCATAAAAAGAGGCCAATAATTTAAAAAATCATTAAAGACAATGTCTTTTGTTAACTGGCCAATTACACCAAATATCGAATTGATTAAAATAAACAAAGAGGCTGAGGTAGCAATTTGTTTTGGATATCCTGCTTTCATTAAAAATAAAATTGGACTTAAAAATATACCACCACCAATTCCAATAATGCCAGAAATAAAACCAATTATAGAGCCTATAAAGACTGAAATAAGTTTTGGAATTGAATTTATCTTAATTTGATTATTGTTAAATGACCTACTTTCAATTAACAAAAAAATTCCTGCAAAGATTAAAATAATAAACAGTAATATTTCAAATATTTCCTTAGATATGGATATTGTAGCACCTAAAAATGCAAAAGGTACTGAGCCCATCAAGTAAGGAACAAGTAATTTAAGATTAAGATTACCTGACTTAACATAATTTATTGAATTTCCAGACACTACAATGATGTTGCAAAATAAAGCTATTACTGGAAAAATATAGAATGGAATATCCCAGATCAGCATTAATGCAAGATAAGTAGATCCTCCGCCAAAACCAACACTAGAATAAAATATTGATGTTATAAAAAAAAATATTGATAATATAATCATATTTAAAAATTTATTATGAACGTAAATATAGCTCTATTGACTGTAACAGATACTAGAACTTTTGATAATGATAAATCTGGAGCAATTCTTGTAGAAAAGATCAAGGAAGCTAATCATAATTTAATTGATAGAAAAATTTGCAAAGATAACAAGGATGATATTGTTTTAGTTTTAAAAGAATGGATCAATAAAAAAGATATTGATGTAGTTATAACCACTGGAGGAACAGGCCTAACAGGAAGGGATATTACCCCTGAAGCAATAGAAGAAATTGCTGACAAACAAATACCTGGATTTGGTGAGGTTTTTAGAACTATAAGTTTAAAAACAGTAGGCACTTCTGCAATACAGTCTAGAGCTTGTGCAGTTTTAGCAAACGGGAAATATGTTTTTGCATTACCTGGATCATCAGGTGGAGTTACTGATGCATGGGAAAGTATTTTAAAACATCAACTAGATATAAATCACAAACCTTGTAATTTTGTTGAATTATTTCCACGACTTAAAGAAAAATAATTATTTTTGATATTTTTCTTTCCATTCTGAATAAGGCATTCCATAAATGTGTTTTCTTGCATCAGGGTCGGAAATAGTAATACCTTTTTTTTCTGCTTCCTCTCTATACCATCTAGATAAACAGTTTCTGCAAAAATTGGCTAAGTTCATCAATTCAATATTTTGGACATCCTTTCTTTCATCAAGATGTTTTAATAGCCTTTCAAATGTTGCTGACTGAATTTGTATTTTTTCGTTTTCGTTCATAAAAAAATATTAATGAATTTTCTTAATAGCACAAGATATAGTATTGATACAATTCTAAGTAGAAAATTTAAAATATTACAAATAGACATGTCAAGATATTGTTAGTTAAATATAATCATGCCTACTAAAAGAAAAAAAAAGGCTAAGCCTAAGACCAAGAAAAGAAAAATAAAATTGGTCAAAATATCTAGAAAAAAAATAAAAACGAAAAAAAAAGTTGTGACAAAAAAGTATGCGACTAAGAAGCGTTCTAAAAAATCTAGAAAAAACAATAAGCTAAGATCAATAAAAAAAACAAAAGGGGTAAAAAAAATGAGTACAGAAACAATAAAAAGTGCCTCGTCTCCTTTGTTGGATACGTCTCACTTAAAAGTCCCGTTTCCATATAAGTCAAAATATGGAAATTTTATCAACGGGAAATTTGTAGAACCAAAGTCTGGAAAATATTTTGACAATGTTACACCGATAAATAACGAGGTAATTTGTAAAATAGCAAGATCAGATGCAAAAGATGTAGATGCAGCTTTAGATGCTGCACACGCTGCATTTCCAACTTGGGGAAAAACTTCAATAACAGAAAGATCTAATATTCTTTTGAAAATAGCCGATGTAATAGAAAAAAATCTTAACACATTAGCTACAGCAGAATGTTTAGATAATGGAAAGCCAATCAGAGAATGTATGGCTGCGGACTTACCTTTAGTGGTTGACCACTGGAGATATTTTGCAGGTGTAATAAGAGCTGAGGAAGGATCTGTTGCAGAGATAAGTAATAGTGAATATTCTTATCACATACCAGAGCCATTAGGTGTGGTTGGTCAGATTATACCTTGGAACTTCCCACTTCTTATGGCAACTTGGAAACTTGCACCAGCATTGGCTGCAGGTAACTGTGTTGTTTTAAAACCAGCTGAGCAAACTCCAGCTTCTATTATGTTATTAATGGAAATGATTGGTGATTTATTACCTCCAGGAGTTGTTAACGTTGTTAGTGGTTTTGGTTTAGAAGCCGGTAAACCATTAGCTTCATCTAAGAGAATCAAAAAGATTGCTTTTACAGGTGAAACAACAACTGGTCGTTTGATTATGCAATATGCATCTCAAAACTTAATTCCAATTACTTTAGAGCTTGGTGGAAAATCTCCAAATATTTTCTTCGAAGATGTTATGGCACAAGATGATGATTTCTTTGATAAATGTTTAGAAGGTTTTGCAATGTTTACACTTAACCAAGGAGAAGTTTGTACTTGTCCGAGCAGAGTACTAGTTCAAGAGTCTATCTATGATAAGTTTATGGAAAGAGCTATTGCTAGAACAAAAGCTGTTAAACAAGATAATCCTCTAAAAATGGAAACTATGATTGGTGCTCAAGCATCAGTAGAACAAATGGAAAAAATCAAATCTTACTTAGATTTAGGTAAGAAAGAAGGTGCCAAAGTTCTATGCGGTGGAAATGTCGCTAAAGTTAATAGTGGTTTAGAAAAAGGAAATTATATTGAACCAACTATTTTCGAAGGTGACAATTCAATGAGAATCTTCCAAGAAGAAATTTTTGGACCAGTAGTATCAGTAACTAAATTCAAAGATGAAGCAGAAGCATTAAAAATTGCTAATGATACTCTTTATGGTTTAGGTGCAGGTGTTTGGACTAGAAATGGAAATATCGCATACAGAATGGGTAGAGGCATTGAAGCAGGAAGAGTTTGGACAAATTGTTACCATGCTTATCCAGCTCATGCGGCATTTGGTGGATACAAACAATCTGGTATTGGAAGAGAAACTCACAAAATGATGCTAAATCATTACAGACAAGTGAAAAACTTACACGTGTCTTATAGTGAGAAAAAATTAGGCTTCTTTTAATAGATATATTATAATGGCCCGTATTAAATTACGGGCCATATAAACATGAAAGTTACAGCAACACCTTCAGCATTAGATTTAATAGAGGAATTAAAAAAAAATCACGGTAAAGAATTATTATTCCATCAATCTGGTGGATGTTGTGACGGTAGTGCTCCAATGTGCTATCCGTCTAAAGAATATCAAGTAGGTCAAGATGATGTAATGATTGGTAAAATAGGAGGTATTCCTTTTTATATAAGTGAAACTCAACATGAAGCTTGGAAAAATACAGATTTGATAATTGATTGTGTCAAAGGTATGGGTGGAATGTTTTCATTAGATAACGGAACTGGAAGAAGATTTCTAACAAGATCTGAGATCTGTATACCTGAAGATACTACGATAAATTAAATTTCCTAAAATTTATTCTAAACAAGAGAAGAATAATTAAGATAATTAAAAAAATTAAAGGTTTAAAAAATATTGTTTTTGATAACCAAATAAAATGCAAAACTCCGAAAATTGAAATTATATAAACTAATCGATGTAATTTTTTCCAATTTTTTTTTAAAATTCTAACCATTTTATCAGATGAAGTTATTACTAAAGGAATTAGTAATAACCATGCAGAAAAACCAATAAAAATAAATTTCTTCTTTAAAACATCATTAATTAATGGTTCAAAATCAAATCTATAATCTAGACCAACATAACTAAGCATATGAATTGAAGCATAAAAAAAAGTAAACAAACCAAGCATTCTTCTAAATTTGATCCACTCTACAGAATTAGTGATTTTCTTAAGAGGTGTCATTGAAAGAGTTAAAAGTATAAATATTAAAGTCCATTCTCCAAAATGATTTATAATCCTATCGACAGGCTCAGGACCTAACTTATTATAAAATATTTGATAAACGATTATATAAATCGGCCAAAGTGATAAGAAGAAAACAGCAGACTTGAAATAATTGTTCAATTTATTTAATAATTTTTTTTAAGGTCCATACCACTATAAAGATGAGCAACCTCATCTCCATAACCATTGAACATTAAAGTTTTTATTCTTGGAGCTAATATACTTTCTCCGATTACTCTTTCAGTTGCTTGGGACCATCTTGGATGATCAACTTCAGGATTTACATTTGAGTAAAAACCATACTCTCTTGGAGAAGCATTTTTCCAAGCAGTATTAGGCATATTTTTTGTTAATCTAATTTTAACAATTGATTTTGCACTCTTAAAACCATATTTCCATGGAATAAATATTCTCAAAGGTGCACCATTTTGATTTGGTAAGGGCTTACCGTACAAACCAGTAACAACAGTTGTAAGAGGGTGCATTGCTTCATCTAATCTCAAACCTTCAATATAAGGCCAGTTTAAAGTAGGATATCTCTGACCAATCATCTCCTCTGGATTATAAACAGTTTCAAATTCAACAAATTTTGCAGTTGATTTGATCTGAACTTTATTAAGTAATTCACTTAATGAAAAACCTAACCATGGAATAACCATAGACCAACCTTCAACACATCTTAGTTTTAGAATTCTTTCTTCAGATTTAATTGCTAAAACTTCATCAATTGGAAGTTCTAATGATTTTTCAACTTCACCTTCAATTTTCACGCTCCAAGGCCTTGTAGTAAAATTTTTTGCTCTTCTATGTGGATCACCCTTACCTGTGCCAAACTCGTAGTAGTTGTTATATGTTGTGATGTCTTTATAACTAGTTGGTTCATTTGAATTACTAGCTTTTGCATTAATTAATGGTACTGAACTTAACGCAATAGTACCCAAACCATAACCCATGGATTTAATAAAAGATCTTCTTTTATTATAAATTTTTTGTGAAGTAATTTCTGAATGTTTAAATTTTTTCATGTGCAATAGGATTTCCTTTTAACCACTCACTTTCATCATTTTCATAATGTTCTTTCTTCCAAATTGGAGATCTCTTTTTAATTTTCTCTATTATAAACCTTGAAAGTACGTAAGCTTGATCACGATGTTTACAAGCAACTGCGATAATTATACTTACCTCACCTAACTTTAAATGTCCTTTGGCATGTTCAATAAATACAACTTTATCTTTAATATCTAATTTTTGATCAGCTTCATTATAAATTTCTTCAAAGCTTTTGATTACCATTTCATCATGACTGTCGTAAGTAATTCCAGTGACTGTTTTATTGTCATTGATATTTCTTACAGTGCCCAAAAAATAAATTGATGCTCCAAATTTGGAGTCTTTTATAAATTTTTCAGCATTTGAAGTAAGTATCTTCTCTTTTTTAGAATCTACTATTTTTGTATGAAGCATTAACCTCCTCCGATAGGGGGTATAATACCAATCTTTTGATCTTTTGTGATTTTAAAATTGTCGCTAATTATTTCATTATTTTCAGAACAAAAAGCTGAAGATTTTACAACTTTAATGAAGTTTGCATTTCCATTAAAATTTTTATCTATATATTTTATGATTTCATTTCTTAAATCTCTTATTGAAGTTTTATCTTGTATCTCAAAATCTAAGTGATCTTTATCACTGAAATCCCTACTAGCTCCAAACAATTCTAATTTAATTTTCATTTTTTAAGTTTAGATGAAAATTTCAGATTTTCATTTTTAAATTGAGATTTATTTTTATTAATAAACTCATCCATTAATTTAGTTTTTTCATCTTCAAATTCGGCAACTTTTCTTTCATTAAGATCTACATATAAAGCTAGAATTTCAATTGTTGAGGCTAGGAATTTTTTTTCTTTGTGGATCATTTCCATTTTATATTGAAGTCTTTTTTTATCATGATCAAAATAAACACAATTAATATCTACCTCATCATTTAGCTGAAGTTCTTGATTGTAGGTTATGTGAGACTCTACAATCATTGTACTTTTTTTAGTTGTTTTAGCTGAGTGTTCACCCATCTTAAAAATATTATTTAATGTATCAGCACCATATTTATCAAACATTAATAGATAATATGAAACATTCATATGATCGTTGTAATCAATCCAATCTTTAATTACTTTTTGAGTACTTAGATATACGGACATGTAGAATTAGAATATATTTTTTAAAAATTCAGGCAACCCATCTGGATTCGTCCACAATCCACTTTTTCCACCTTCTTTAATTAATAACTTCACGTTATCTATTTTTAGATGTGGATTTACTATTTTACTTAAATCATAAATAGTTATTAATGCAGCGTTAACACCCATTATAACTTCCATTTCAACACCTGTTTTAGCTACCGCTGACACAACACAAAAAACTTCTAATGAATTATCAACTTCATTCATAATTATTTTAGTTGCAATGTGATCAATTGGTAGTGGATGACATAAAGGAATTAATTCACTTGTTTTTTTAACCCCTAATACTGCTGATACCTCAGCCAAAGTAACCGGATCTCCCTTAGGCATTTTTTTATTTTTGATTAAATCAAAAACTTCTTTTCCTACATAAATTTTTCCAGAGGCCAAAGCTCTACGGAATGTTTCTTTTTTAGATGAAACATCAACCATATTAAATGAATTTTTTTGAAAAATTTCTTTTGCCCAATCTTTAAGTTCTTCTTGATTTATAACTTTTAATTTTGTCATTAACCACCTGTTGTTGATAAATTTTTAGTCAGACCAGTTTCTCCAAGCTCTAAATAATGAGACTCTTTTTTAAAATTTAATTGTTTTAAAATCAAATCTTTTAATTCTTCTAATTGTTCATCTTTCTGCATTAAGTGTCTTATATTGATACCTGTAGTACCAAACAAACATAGTCTTAAATCTCCTTTTGCAGTTATTCTTAATCTATTACAACTTTTACAAAAATCTTTAGAGTAGGGTGCTATAACACCAAATTTACCTTCAAATTTTGGATTAAGATAATTTTTTGCAGGTCCCGCGTCTCTTCCAAAAGTTTGGATTATCCAATTATTTTTATTTAAATAATTAATAAATTTTGTTGCTGGAACATGATATTTTTTAAAATAATCTAAGTTATCCCCTGTTTGCATTAATTCTATATATCTAAAATCAATTTTATTTTTTTCAACAAAGTTTGACCATTGATTAAAATCATCTTCACTATCATTAATCTCTTTTAATAATACAGCGTTAATCTTAATATTTTCAAAATTAAGATCCTGTAAAATTTTAATTCCTCTTAATATTTCTTCAAGTCTGTCATGTCTCGTCACTCTTTTAAATGTTTCTCTATTAAGGCTATCTATACTTATGTTAATTCCATCTAAGCCACTTTCTTTTATCTTGTGAGCTATTTTATCAAGATGATAACCATTAGTTGTTATAACTGTTTTCTTTATTCCTGAATTTTCTTTAATTGTTTTTACAATATCAAAAAAATCTTTTCGTACAGTTGGCTCACCACCAGTCAGTCGAATTTTACTCACACCAAGTTCAGATAAAGCTTTAGCAAGTCGTCTTATTTCATCTAAGTGAAGAAATTTTCTATTATCACTTTTATCTATTTGATACCCATTAGGTAAGCAGTAACCACATTTAAAATTGCAAACATCAGTTATTGATAATCTAATATATGGAAAAGTTCTTCCAAAATTGTCTTTAAGCATTTTCATATTTAATTTATATTATATCTTATCATGAATAAAATTCTTACACCAAATGAAATTAATCAGTTTAGGACAGATGGTGCTATTTTTTTAAAAAATAAGTTTGATATAAGCTGGATAAAAAAACTGCAAAAAGGAATAGAAAGAGATATTAAAAATCCAAGCCCAAGATTTAAATCTCATACTGTTCAAAAAGGAGCTCCTGCATACCTTGAGGATTACTGGACTTGGCACCTTGTACCTGAATTTAAAGAATTTGTTTATGATTCTCCTTATGCAAAGATAGCTTCAGAACTCATGTTTGCAAAAAAAATTAATTTAGTGATGGATAATTGGTTTTTACGTGAAGCAGGGTCAAAATCTTCCACCCCTTTTCATCATGACATAAGCTATTTTGATATGGATGGAACAATGTGTGTTTTATGGTTACCGTTACAACCAACAAAAAAAAATGAAGGAGTTGTTTGGGTTAAAGGATCTCACTTATGGAATAAATTATTTTTAAGAGTTTTATTTAAAGATGGACATAAAATTGAAGGCAATGAGTGTGTTGTGAACGGAAAAAAATATGAGTTACCTCCAGATATACTGGGAAATAAAGATAAATATGAATTTTTACAATGGGATTGTGATTTAGGTGATGCAGTTATTTTTGATATGCGAACATTGCATGGAACTTTAAGTGAGTCTATTCCAGAAAAAACTTTAAGCAGATATACTTTAAGAGTTGCTAAGGAAGGAGCTAAAATTAGTTACGATGGTGATTGGACTAGTTTTAATTATAGAAAAGCCATGCAAGATGCAGGTTACAAAAATGGGGACCCAGTTGATGGAGAAATGTTTCCAACTTTGTATTCATTAATTTAACTTCCAGCCCGCAACTGGAAGTTAAAAAATATTATTGACCTGGTGCTTTGTATCCAATTTTACTTGCTTTTGCTGTGGCTTTACCAAAGTCGATAGCTTCTAACATTGTTAAATTCTTAACTGCTCCTGATGACTCAACAACCAATTTGATTGCAGCAAAGTCATCGAAACTAGTCATTTCAGAAACAACTATAAAGTCATAAGAGCCTCTTACAATATCCATGCTGTGGAATGTACCACCCATAGCTTTTGTTAGTTGTTCAACGACAGCTTTTCTGTCACTGGATGGATCTTTTAAAAATCCTTGAAAAGCTTTTTCAGTATAATTACCCATAATGTATGCTTTCATATATAACTCCTTTCTATATTCATAAGCTATCATGGTAATAAAATAATTTGGTATGCAAAAATTACACAGTAGACACAACTTATTGTAGTGTTAGATTGAGAAATGTACGAAAAATTTGGACAATTTATTGATGGAAAATGGTCGCCCTCTTCAAATGCCGAAACTTACGAAGTTATAAATCCTGCAACTGAAGAAATTTTAGGTAAAGCATCTAAAGCCTCACCAGAGGATGTTGAAAGAGCACTTAAGTCAGCTGAAAAAGGATTACAAGTTTGGAAAAAAACAGCACCTTGGCAAAGATCTTATATCATAAGAAAAATTGCTGATAAGATAAGAGAAAAACAGGATGTACTTGCTAAATGGATGACACTCGAGGTTGGAAAGCCTTTAGCTGAAGCAAAAGGTGAAATAAGTGGAGCAGCAGATATTTTTGAATGGAATGCTGAAGAAACAAAAAGAATTTATGGCCAAACTGTTGAAAGTAGATTTGAGGACACTAGGGTCCATGTGTATTATCAACCAGTTGGAGTTGTTGCTGCATTATCTCCTTGGAATTTTCCAGCAGTATTGTCAGCAAGAAAAATTTCAACTGCGTTAGCTGCTGGTTGTTCAGTCATTATAAAACCTGATGTAATCACTCCGGGAGTTGTGATGGAGATGGTGGATATTTGTAGAGAATGTGGAGTACCTCCAGGAGTAGTAAATCTTTTATCTGGAGATCCTCCAATCATTGCTCAACAATTAATAGCTTCTGATATAGTCAAAAAAATTTCAATAACAGGATCCTCAAGAGTTGGAAAACTAATTTTAAAACAAGCAGCAGATAAAGTTCAAAGAGTTACAATGGAACTCTCAGGTCATTCACCTTTTATTGTTTTTGATGATGCAGATATTAAAAAAGCTGCAGATATGGCTATTGCTGCAAAGTTTAGAAATAATGGTCAAGTATGTATTTCACCAAACAGGTTTTATATTCACGAAAGTAAAAAAGATGAGTTTGTTAATTTGTTTGTAGATAAAACAAAAAAGTTAAAGATTGGAAATGGCATGGATGCTGACACTCAATTAGGTCCACTTACAACAGAAAAAAGATTGAATGAAATTGAAGAACTGGTTGAAAAAACAAAGCAAGAAGGAGCAAAAGTTTTATTGGGTGGAAAAAGACCAGCTGGTTTTAACAAAGGTTTTTTCTATGAACCTACTATATTTGATAACGTTAAAGATGATTATACTATTATGAAACAAGAGCCTTTTGGCCCATTGGTACCAATGCTCTCTTTTAAATCTTTTGATGAAGTAATTGAAAGAGCTAACAATCATGAACTTGGCCTATGTAGCTATGTTTGTACTAATTCTATGGAAAGAGCTCATTTAGCATCAGAAAAGTTAGAAACAGGATCAGTAGCAGTAAATACTGGAGTTGTTGCAATAGCAGAAGCACCTTTTGGTGGAATTAAACAAAGTGGATATGGTAGAGAAGGTGGTTCAAATGCAATTAAAGATTATTTAAATGTTAAATATACTCATATGGGGTTGAAAGGATAATTAAATGAAATTATTAAGAGTAGGAAATTTAGGATCTGAGAAACCAGCCTTAGTAGATAATGAAAATAAATACAGAGATTTATCAGCAATAATAAAAGATTTAAATCCTGACACTTTAAATTTTGAAACTATAGAAAAAATTAAAAAAACAGATAAATCTAAACTTCCAGTATTAAACTCAAATCTTAGAATTGGGGCGTGTGTATCAAAACCATCAAAATTTATTGGTATTGGATTAAATTTTAAGGATCATGCAGAGGAACAAAATTTACCTATACCAAAGGAACCAATTATTTTTTCTAAATTTACTAGTTGTATTACAGGACCTAATGATCCAATCATTGTTCCAAAAGGATCTGAACATACTGACTGGGAGGTAGAATTGGGATTTGTAATTGGAAAAAAAGCAATCAATGTCGATACTGAGCAAGCTTTAGATCATGTTTTAGGTTTTTTTCTTGTCAACGATGTAAGCGAAAGAAACTTTCAAAAAAATAAGGGCTTAACATGGGACAAGGGAAAAGGTTTTGATACATTTGGTCCAATAGGACCATACATTGTCACAAAAGATGAATTACCAGATTTTCAAAAATTAAATATGTCATTAGATGTTGATGGTAAAAGAATGCAAACAGGAAACACTGAAAAAATGATATTTGATATAAAAACTTTAGTTTCTTATATGAGCTCTTGTATGAGTTTACATCCAGGAGATATTTGCTGCACTGGAACTCCTCCTGGAGTAGGAGAAAACATGTCTCCACCAAAATATTTAAAAGGTGGAGAAGAGATTGTTTTAAGTATAGATAAGCTTGGTACACAAAAACATAAAGTTCATCCATATAAATAATGGCATATTTTTAATAAATATTGATGTTTGAAATTTTAGTTGCATTTGGAGCAGGTTTAATAAGTTTTTTATCTCCATGTGTTTTACCATTAATACCAGGTTACATTTCATATATTTCAGGTAATTCACTAAATGAACTAATTGAAAAAAAGAATATCAATCTTATTCCAATAATTCTATTCACTTTAGGCTTTTCAATTGTTTTTATAATTTTTGGAGCAGCATCAACTTTCTTAGGTCAGGTTTTGCTTCAAAATTCTTACGAACTAAGAGTCGCGGCTGGACTTATAATAATTATTCTTTCATTGCATATTATTGGAATAATCAATTTAAAAATTTTGAATTATGAAAAAAGAATTCAAACAAAAACTAATACTAATTTTTATAGCCCTATTTTAATTGGTATGGCCTTTGCTTTTGGGTGGACTCCTTGTATAGGCCCTATACTCGGATCCATTTTAGTTCTTGCAGCAACTGAAGACACTATAAATAAAGGGGTTTTGCTTTTAATTTCTTATTCTTTAGGATTAGCTTTACCGTTTATTTTATCTGGATATCTAATACAGAAATTTTTAATATTTTCTAAGAATTTTAAAAATAATATTAATTTAATATCTAAAATAGGTGGAATTATACTGTTAATCACTGGTGTTTTAATATTAACTAACCAATTACAAGCTTTGGGATATTATTTATTAAATATTTTACCATTCTTGCAAAATTTTGGGTAAATAAAATATGAAAATTTATCAAATAGACTCTAGTGCTAGAAAAGAAGGTTCAACTTCAAGAGCACTAGCTAAAAAGTTATTGGATAAGATTAAAAAACCTGAAGATGAGATTATTTATAGAGATTTAGATGATGAAATGGTTTTTGTTTCAGGGCTTACTGAGTCTGGAATGAAAATAGAAAAAAAAGATCAAACAGAACATCATAAAAAAATGTTTGAATTGTCAGACACCTTAGTCAAAGAATTAAAAGAAAGTGATATTATAATCATATCTGCTCCAATTTATAATTATGGTCCACCAGCAACTTTAAAAGCATGGTCAGATTTAGCAGCAAGAGTTGGGGAGACTTTTAGATTTAAACCAAATGGTAGAAGAGAAGGTTTGTTAAAAAATAAGAGGGCATATCTTGTTATTACATCTGGAGGAACTAAACTTAATAGTAATGAAGACTTTCTTACACCCTGGTTAAAATTTATTTTAAATTTTTTTGGAATTGAAAAAATTGATATTATTTGTGCTGATCAAATGGCGTTAGATTATGAAAAATCAATTAAAGATGCAGAAAAACAAATCGAAAGTATTTCTTAAAGATTTAATTTTCTTTTTAAATGTTTGAGCTTACCTTCGGTGCTATCATAATCAATATAACAACCTTGTAAAAAACGATTTCCTTCATTTGCATCATAAGTAGTTCTGCCATGAAGTAACCTATAATTATCCATCATTAGTAAATCTCCAGGCTGAAGTTTAAATTCAATTTTATAATTATCGGAATTATAAAATTCAGAGATTTTTTTCCTTGCTGAATAGTATAATTCTAATTTTTCTTTATCCATTAGAGGCACAAAGTCCAATCTGGGACTAAACCTTACTTGTTTAAAGTTTCCACCCGCATCCAATTGAATCATTTCAGCCCAATCTTCTAAAACTACGCTTTGATCTATAAACTGAAACCTAACCTTAATTTTAACTAAGATTTTATAATAATCTGGAAAATCTTTTTTTAGTTTTTCTGTTACAGTATAACCATCAACTAAAGTTGAAAAACCACCACTGACCTCGTTTTCAATACAATGTAGCATTTGAATACATGGTACAGGATTTCTGTAAGGGTTATCAGTATGAGGAGCCAAAGGAAGGGAGGTATATGCTAAATCATTAGGATTTGGTTTAGATTTAACATTAAAAAATTCTCCAAAGTTAGTTCTTCTAATACTACCTATTGAATTTGCAAAATTTACAATAAAATTATTTTTTGTTGGAACTTTTTTAAAAATAACAAATCCATATTGATAGAAATTTATTAAAGCTTTATACATCTCTTCTTTTTCAAAAAAATTTTCTTTAAATTCAAAACTATTAAAATTTTTTAATGAAGAGTCCCATT
Source organism: Pelagibacterales bacterium SAG-MED23 (assembly GCA_014653935.1). The sequence goes on from JACWDU010000003.1 coordinate 23,838, forward strand.
TAATTTTCTTGATATATTCTACTTCGTTAATATTTGAGAATTCTTTAAGGATATTTTGAATTGCTAGTTTTGTATTTACTCCATCATTGAAAGTAATTTCTAAGTAATCATTTGATAAATTTAAAGAATTAATTTTAATGTTATTTTGAAGCTCTGTAGGATCAAATAACCTTTGCTTAGTTGCTTTATCTACAAAACTGTCTCCGTTAACTCTTTCTCTTAACCAAAATGGATGAATTTCTTTTTTTAACCCTTGATTTTTAAAAAATACTTTTTTATCTTTAAGTTCAATTTTCATACAATTTTAAATCATTATTTAAAATTATGCTTTAATCAATAGGAATTAAATAGTATTAGTCCTTTGTGCTAGAAATAAAATCATCAGATTATAAAATTTATTCTAAATTTATTGAAAATTTAGCTAAAAAATTAACTAAATTTTATTATTCAAAACTGAATAAATCTTTCAAGGTGTCTAACAAATTAAAAGGAAAGGGGTACGATCCTGTTACAAGTGCCGATAAAGAATTTGAAAAATTTATAAGAAAAGAAATTAAAAAAAATTTTCCTAACCACCAAGTGATAGGTGAGGAATTTGGTCATAAAAAATCTAAAAGTAATTATTCTTGGGTGATCGATCCAATTGATGGCACACGATCATTCGTTATAGGCAATCCAACTTGGAGCAATTTAATATCATTAAATTATAAAGGTAATCCTATTTTAGGTCTTGCAAATTTTCCAATACTTAAAAAATTTTATTTAAATACTTCTGATAAAACATCTTATGTTTTTGAAAATGGAAAAAAAAGAAAATTAAAAGTAAATAAAAAAGCAACTTTTTCTAATATGAAATTATCTGCCGCTTTTCATGGTAGTTTATCTTTGGAACAACAAAAAAAAATTCCACAAATTTTAAAAAGAATGCAATTTCCTTGTGCAGATGCTTTAAGTTATTCGCATTTTGCTGAAGGAAAAATAGATGTTGTTTTACAATGTTCAAATAAAATTTGGGATATACACCCAATAATACCAGTCGTTAAAGCTGCAGGAGGCATCATAAGCACTTGGAATAATGAAAAAGCAATTAAAGCTGGAAACATTATTTGTTCATCAAATAAAAGCATTCATAATAAAGTATTAAAGATTTTAAAACCCATTTCAAAAAAGATATAAATATCAAATGAATAAAAAATATTTAATAGAATTTGAAAATGATATAGCAAAAACATTCAATGAAGGAAAAATAAGATCACCTATTCATCTTTATTCTAATAATGAAGACTTTCTTATTAAATTTTTTAAAAGAATAAAAAAAAATGATTGGGTTTTTTGCTCTTGGAGATCTCACTATCAATGCCTATTAAAAGGTGTTCCACCAAAAAAATTAAAAAAAGAGATTATGAATGGAAAATCAATTTCTCTATGTTTTCCTGAACACAAAATTTATTCTTCAGCAATAGTAGGTGGAATTTTACCGGTAAGTTTAGGATTAGCTCTATCTCTTAAAAGAAAAAACTCAAAAAATAAAGTTTATTGTTTTATTGGGGACATGACTTCTGAAACTGGAATTGCACATGAAACAATTAAATATAGTATTAATAAAAAATTACCAATTCATTTTATTGTGGAAGATAATTCAAAATCTGTATGTACAGATACTAGAAAAACATGGTCATTAAAAAAACTGACATATGAAAAAAAGAATAGTAAATATATTACTTTTTATAAATATAAATTAAAATATCCTCATGCAGGAGCTGGGAAGAGAGTTCAATTTTAAAATGAAATATTTTGATGAATTAAAAAGATCAATGGAATATTTGGGAAAAAAAAAGGATACAATTTTTATTGGTCAAGCTGTTGAAGTGCCAGGCACAGCAATGTCAAATACACTAAAAAAAATTAATAAAAAAAAATTATTAGAACTTCCTGTGGCCGAAGATATGCAAATGGGAATGACCCTAGGCTTATCAATGGATAAAAATGTTACAATTAGCATTTTTCCACGATGGAATTTTTTATTGTATGGTGTCAGTCAACTGATTAACCATATTGATAAATTTAAGATAATGTGTGGTAAAGAAATAGTACCAAAAATAATAATAAGAACTGGTATTGGTTCTCAAAGACCACTTCATCCACAATTCCAACATATTGGTGATTTTTCTGATGCAATACAAAAAATGTGTACGACAATTGAAGTTATTAAACTTAAAGAACCAAAAGATATTTTTCCAGCATACAAAAAAGCTTATAATAGAAAAGATGGAATAAACTCAATATTAGTCGAGTACGGGGACTATTATAATGAAAAATAATGATAATAACTAAAACCCCTTATAGAATATCTTTTTTTGGTGGAGGTAGCGATTATCCACAGTGGTTTAATAATCATAAAGGTCAGGTTTTGTCTGCTACAATAGACAAACACATATATATAACCTGCAGATTTCTCCCCAGTTTTTTTAAACATAATTATAGAGTGGTTTGGTCTAAAATTGAAAATGTAGAAAATATTAATCAGATCAAACACAAAGTAGTTAAAAATTTATTAAAATTTTATAAAATTAAACGTGGATTAGAAATTCACTATGATGGTGATTTACCAGCAAGAAGTGGCATGGGGTCAAGCTCATGTTTCACTGTTGGATTAATGAAAGCATTAGACACTCTTCATAAAAAAAAAGATATTCCCCCTAATAAACTTGCAAAAAATGCAATTTATTTTGAACAAAAAATTATGAATGAAATTGTTGGTTCACAGGATCAAATTGCTGCATCTGTTGGAGGTTTCAACAAAATAATTTTCAAAAATAAAGATAAATTTTTAATAAAAAAAATTAATAAACAAAACCAGATAAAAAAATTAGAAAAAAATTTAGTTTTAATTTATACGGGCATTAATAGGTCTGCGCATAAAATTGCCTCAACTTATGTTTCTAAACTATCTAATTCCAAGAAAAATTATATAATGGATATATGTGAACATGTTTCAGAGGGAGAGCGGTTATTAAACTCAGGACATTTAGATGACTTTGGTAAACTTCTCAATCATGCTTGGTATTTAAAAAAGAAATTAAGTCTATCAATAACAAACAAAAAAATTGATGATTTATATAATTTTGCAATTAAAAATGGAGCTTTAGGTGGAAAATTGTTAGGTGCAGGCGGTGGAGGTTTCTTACTAATGTATATGAAAGACAAATATCGTAAGCCTTTTTTTAATAATAATCCAAAATTAATCAATGTCCCATTTCGTTTCATAAATGAGGGAACGAGTGTTATATTTCAAGATCTTAAAAGATAATATGAAATTTAATCATAAATTAATGAATAATAATTTTACCAATCAAGATATTGGTGCAGTAAAAAAGTTTTTAAAAAATAAAGATACAATTTTAACCCAATCAAAAAAAGTAGAAGAGTTTGAAAAAAGATGGTCGAAATGGCTAGGTGTAAAATATTCAACTTTTGTAAACTCAGGATCGTCAGCAAATTTTATTACAATTTCTATTCTTAAAGCTATAAATAAAAATAAAAAAAAAAATGAAATAATAGTTCCAACTTTAACATGGGTTTCAGATATTAATTCTGTGATTATGAATGGGTTCAAGCCTGTTTTTGTTGACATAGATCCAACAACTCTTTCTATGTCTTCTAAAGAAATTATAAAAAAACTTAATAAAAAAACTTTAGCAGTATTTATTACTCACGCTCAGGGTTTTAATGGACTAACAGATAAATTATTGGCAGAACTAAAAAAAAGAAATATTCCTTTGATTGAAGATGTTTGCGAAAGTCATGGAGCTAAACATAAAATGAGAAAATTAGGAACCTTTGGAATGATTTCAAATTTTTCTTTTTATTATGCACATCACATGACAACTATCGAAGGAGGAATGATTTGCACAAATGATAAAAAAATTCATGAATTATCAAAAATATTTAGATCACATGGAATGGTAAGAGAGGCCAAAAATAATCTATTTGAAAAAAAAATGATTAAAAAATATAAAAATCTTTCTCCTCAATTTATTTTTTTATATCCTACACTTAATTTCAGAAACAATGAAATAGGAGCGGTACTTGGGATAAGTCAATTAAAAAGTCTCAATAAAAATAACACACAAAGATCAAAAAATTTAAAATTTTTTTTAAATAATCTTGATAAAGATAAATATTGGACCGATTTCAAGCTTGATGGTAGCTGTAATTATGCTTTTCCGATTGTTCTTAAAACTAAAAATCTAAAAAAACGTGACAATTTTGAGAAAATTTTAGCTAACTATAAAATAGAATTTAGGCGTGGCAATGCAGGTGGAGGAAATCAGTTAAGGCAACCATATCTAAAAAGTTTTGTAAAAGTGAGAAATTTTAAAAAATTTAAAAACGTAGATCAAGTCCATTTTTTTGGATATTACATAGGAAATTATCCCTCACTTAAAAAAGATAAAATAACTCAAATAGTAAAAATTTTAAATAAAATTCCTCTTTAATATGAGTTTAGAAAAAAATTTAGATTGTTTATTTTTGGTAAGCAATAGCTCTAGTAAAACTTATCAATCACTATCAAAAACTTATTCAGCTGTAGAACCTCCTACCTGGGCTTTACTTCTTGCACAATCAACTCGTAGCATTGGATTTAAGGTAAAAATTTTAGATGCTAATGCAGAAAATTTAACTGAAAAAGAAATCTTAGATAAAGTAAAAAATTTTTTACCAAAAATGATTTGTCTAATTGTTTATGGGCAAAATGTTAATGCAGGGACCACAAATATGAGTGGCGCGATTAATATAAGTGAATACCTGAAAAAAAATATAGATATTCCAATTTCAATAATTGGCTCTCACGTACAAGCACTTCCGATAGATACATTAAAAAAAGAAAAAAGTATTGATTTTGTTTTTACAAATGAAGGCGTTTATGCATTGAGAAATATATTAAAGATCAATGATTTTTCTTCAAAAAATTTATCTAAGATAAAAGGTATTGCATATAGAGATAAGGATAAAATTATAATGAACGAACCTGAGTCAATAGTGCCTAATGAAAAAATGGATATAGATTTACCTGGATACGCTTGGGATTTACTTCCTTATAAAAAAAAACCATTGGATTTATATCGTGCACCAATGTGGCATGCTGAATATGATTTTGAAAAAAGAACACCCTATGCAAGCTTACAAACAAGTTTAGGATGTCAATTTGGATGTAATTTTTGCATGATTAATATTTTGAATAGAAACGATAAAGATGAGGTAGGTGTAGCATCAAATTACAGCAAAATGAGATTTTGGTCTACAGACTTTATAATAAAAGAATTTGATAAATTAATTGAAATGGGAGTTAGAACAATAAGAATTGTTGATGAAATGTTTTTACTGAATCCGAAATATTACATTCCATTGTGTGAAAAATTAGCAGAGAGAAACAAAGATGACTCACTTAGAATTTGGAGTTACAGTAGAATAGATACTGTCAAAAGACCAGAAATATTAAAATTAGTTCGAAGAGCTGGAATAAAATGGTTAGCTTTAGGAATTGAAAGTGGAGATAAGTCAGTAAGACTAGAGGTTGATAAAGGTAAATTTGAAGATGTTGATGTAACAAAAGTAATTCAAAAAGTTCATGATGCAGATATTAACGTGATGGCAAATTACATTTATGGATTACCTGGAGATACAAAAGAAACAGTTCAAAAAACTTTTGATTTAAGCTTGGAATTGTGTACGGCAGGTTGGAATACTTATGGGGCAATGGCTTTACCAGGAAGTTTTTTATATAAAAAAGCACTAGATGATGGTGTAAAGCTGCCCAGTAGTTATGAAGGTTATTCATTTCATTCTTACGACACTTTGCCTCTACCAACAGAAAAACTATCTGCTAAAGAAGTTATAACTTTGAGAGATGAAGCATTTGACAAATACCATAATCACAAACCTTTTCTAAGTTTAATAACAAAAAAATTTGGAGCAAAAGCAGCCGAAAATATAGTGGAAATGACTAAAATAAAACTTAAAAGAAAAATTAAAGGTGATTAAGATTTAAATTTTAATGATATAAAAGTTTTAAATTTTAAAAATAATGAGCAAAGTTTTAATAACAGGAGGAGCAGGATATATTGGTACAATGTTAAGTACTAAGTTATTAGAACAAGGACATCATGTGACCGTAGTAGATCTTTTAAAATATGACAAAGGGTCTCTGAATCATTTATATTTTCACAAAAATTTTAATTTCATTTGTGAAGATGTTAGAAATAAAAATTTAATAAAAAAACTTGTAAGACAAAATGATTTTATCATTCCTTTGGCAGCATTAGTAGGAGCTCCATTATGTGAGAAGTTTAAAAAAGACGCTAAAAGCACCAATTTAGGAACAATTAAAACATTGTGTGAAGTGGTTACAAAAAAAAATAAAGTAATTTATCTTACTACAAACTCTGGTTACGGTGTTGGTGAAAAAAATAAATATTGTGATGAGAATAGCCCATTAAATCCAATTTCTTTATATGGAAGAACAAAATGTGATGGTGAAGATTTAGTTAGATTAAAAATTAAAAATCATGTTTGTTTTAGACTGGCAACAGTGTTTGGGCACAGTTATAGAATGAGGAGTGATTTGTTGGTAAATAACTTTGTTTACACAGCTGTAAAAAAAAAGAAATTAACATTATTTGAACCTCATTTTAGAAGAAACTTTATACATGTAAGAGATGTTGTAAATGCAATTATTTTTACAATGAAAAATTTCAATAAGTTGAAAAATGATGTTTATAACTTAGGTTTATCCTCTGCAAATATTAGTAAGATCATGTTGGCTAGAAGTATTCAAAAACAATATAAAAAATTAAAGATTAAAATTGTAAAAAATAGAAAAGATCCCGACAAAAGAGATTACTTTGTAAGTAATAGAAAGATTGAAAATAAAGGTTTTAAAGCAACTATTTCATTAGATAAAGGGATATCAGAATTGATACAAATATTCTCCAATGACAAAAATAAAGTAATTAATAATTATTAAAATTTTTTCATATTTTTTTTTAAATCTTTATAAAAATCATCTTTAGCATATGAAAAATATAAGTTACTTTTATGAGCACATTTTTTGTCTGATATTTTATCTCCAATCATAAAACTTTTTTTCTTATCAATTAAATATTTCTTAAAGATGTTTTTAATCATTTGATTTCCTGGTTTTCTTAAATTAGATTTTTTTTTATATTTTTTAATTTGTCCATGAGGGTGAAAAGGACAGTATTGAATTTCATCAATAAATATATTTTTTTTGGATAATTCTTTTTTAATACTATTTTGTAATTTAAAAAAATCACTTTCTTTAAAAAATCCTTTTGCAATTCCAGCTTGATTAGTAACTATAAATATAAAATAATTTTTACTTATTAAATAATGTAATCCTTTTAAAACTCCTTTTTTAAATTTAAAATCTTTTCGTTTATAAACATAACCGTAATCATGATTTATAACACCATCACGATCTAAAAATACCGCAGGTTTTTTGAATTGATTAAGTAATTTCTTTTCTGAATTTTTTAAATATTTTGGTGTACCAATATCAATAAAAAAATCTTTAAAAAATTTACCTGTAAGTAATTTATTTTGAATCACTTTTGGTAAAATATTATCTTCTAGTGAGGAGGGTTTATTAGGAAGTAGATTAATAATTTTTTTTTTAAAAAAATAAATTCCACCATTCATTAATGGACTATTTTTCTTATATGAAATAATATTTTTTTTAACGTCTAAACTGTTTAATTTAAAACTATTTGTATTTTTCTTATTGTTAGTTAAAGCTACGCAACCCAATGTTTTTTTTTTATAAGAGCCTATTAGTTCATTTAAATTTATATCAAAAATTGTATCTCCATTTGTAAGAATAAAATCATTAATTTTTTTTTTTTTTAAATTTAATAGTGCACCTCCAGTACCCATTGGTTTCTTTTCTTTCAAACAGATTACCTCTGTTAAATTAAATTTTTTTTTATGAAAATTTCTAAATATAATTTCACTTTTATAACCAGTAAGAAGATAAATTTTATTGAAAGGGTATTTGCTAAGATTATTAATTAAATATTGTAAAAAATAAATATTATTAAATTTAATCATTGGCTTAGGTTTATTTTTAAGAAATTCTTTTATCCTCGATCCTCTTCCGCCCACTAAAATTACCAAATCTACATTTTTCATAATTTTTTTATTTTTTGTCATTTTAATATTAAATTAAATAGTCTATTAATTACAATATGAAACTAATTTCTTTTGTTTTTTCATTTAGAAATGAGGAAAAAAATTTGAATGAATTAATAAAAAGAGTTCATGAAGAAGTAAAAAAATTAAAGAATTATAATTATGAATTAATATTTGTTAATGATGATTCAGACGATAATTCAGAAATAATATTAAAAGATTTACAAAAAAATTTTCCAATAACAATTATAAACATGTCCAGAACTTTTGGTGTTGGGCCATGTGTATTGGCAGGATTTAAACATACTAGTGGTGATTGTATTGTTTATATGGATTCTGATTTACAAGATCCTCCTGAGATTGTTAATAAACTTTTAACCAAATACGAAAATGGTGCAGACGTTGTACACACAATTAGAACTAAAAGATTGGGAGAGTCTAGATTTAAATTATTAATTACTAAAATTGCATACAAGATCATAAATTTTTTATCAGACATAAAATTACCTAATGAGGCTGGGGATTTTAAATTAATCTCTAGAAAAGCTTTAGATAAAATTTTAGATCAAAATGAATTTAGACCATACATAAGAGGGTTATCTATTTGGGTAGGTTTTAAACAAGCCTACGTAGAATATGTTCGTGAATCCAGATTTGATGGTAAAACTAAATTTCCGTTATTATCTGCAGGACCAGTTCATCAATTTATAAGTGGTATTACCGCGTATTCACTTAAACCTCTATATTTAGGAATAATTATTGGAATGATTTCTATTTTTTTTTCATTTTCATTAATACTGTATACTTTATACACAAAGTTTACAGGATTAGCAGTGCCTGGTACAGCTGGAATAATCATAACTATATCTTTTTTTTCTGGAATAATTTTATTTACTTTAGGCATAACAGGAATTTATATAGCAAGGGTATTTGAGGAAGTAAGAGGGAGAAAATCATATGTTATTAAAGAAATTTTAAAACCAAAAAAAAACGAAACTCTTAAATAATTAATATATTTTTACTTTTGTGAAAAAAATAATTCCACTTCTTTTATCCTTTATTTGTGCTCTTATAATTTTAATTTTTTGGGATAGAATAAAATTACCTTATGATGAAAACAATCTCATAATAGGTAATTATTATTATAATAAAATTAATCCTTTAAATGACACAATAAGATTTTTGACATTTTTAATTGCACCATTTTTGGTCCATTTGTTATTATTTATAAAATTTAATGATAATATTTTAAGTTTAAATCCAAAAAGTAACGATTATTTTCTTATTAAATCTGAGTTAAATAATAAAGATATTTTACGAAATTATTATTTTTTCTTTATAATTTATATCTCACTAGAATTTTTAGCTTTAGATTTTAGACTTTTTGTAAGGCCAATAGATTTTTTTCATGAGGGCACTTATTTGGTTCCAGCCATTAATTATCTAAAAAATGGAAATTTATTTGGTTCAACACTTTATGATTATGGTTTTTTTGCAAATAACTTAGCTTTAATATCAAATTATATATTTGGAAGCTTGAGTATCGGAGGTTTGTTATTTATAAAATTAATATTAATTTATTTAATAAAATTCACTTTAATTCTAATTTCAAAAAATATTATTTTATCGTTAGAAATTAATGGTTTCTTAAAAAAAACTTTTTTTATAATATTTACGTTTATTATAATATCTCTACCTGATTATTATAATCCTCTAATTTTTTATCAGAGGTATTTACTTTACTTAATATTTATTTTGTTTTTAGGATCAATACTATCAATTAATAACAATAAACTTCAATTATTGTCTATTGGTTCTTTCTCTCTAATTTCAGTTTTATGGTGGTGGGATATAGGCGCTTATGTAAATGCACTTATTTTTTTGACATTAATTTATTTTGTTATTCATAAAGAAGTAAAAAGTTTTATTGTTTTACTTATTGGGGCTTTAATATCTTGGGGTTTTTTTTTAATTTTACTGAGCCCAGAGTCCTTAAAAAACTTTTTTTACCAATCAAATTTTATTTATACTGCCTCAGATTATCTATTAGGAATTGAGTACGGAATACCATTTAGTCCAGAAAGTGCCAGGGGTACAAAAACTCTTATAATTTTTTATTTGATAAGCATTATGTTAGTTCATTTTAATTTAAGTAAAAAATATAAAATTTTTTTTAAAACAAAAATTTATCTTAATTTACTATATTGCGCAGGAATTATAGGCTTTAAATCTGCACTTATGAGATCAGACACACCTCATATAAAGTATGCTTCTGGTATTCTTTTTTTTCTTTTTTTATTTTTAATTCTAATGTTTTTCTTTCAAAGATTAAAAACATCAAATCACATTCAAGATATCTTAGATAAATATAAAATTAATCTAGTCATTTTTTTATCACTATCCTTATTTTATTTTTTCGGTTTTTCAAGCCCTCATATCAACAGTAATACTTTTAAGAATATTTTTTATTTTAAAAATAATATATCTCACTTGGTAAATTCAGTTGATGAAAATTATTTAAACAAAAATTATAATTTAGTTGTCGACCGTTATAAAAAACTCAGTGAAAATGATAATTGTATACAAATACTCACCGACGATATTTCGTTTCCATATTTTCTAAAAAAACCAAGTTGTACGGAATATTTTATTCCTGGCGCTCAAGTATTGAATAAAAAAAGTGAAAAAAAATTTATAAGTAAATTAAACTTTTCATCACCCGAAATAATCTTATATCAATCTCCATACAAACTTTTAATGAATCCATTAAATATGCCAGAAACTTTAGAATATATTGACAAAAATTATTCTTTTTATGAAAAATTTAATGGTTATGTATTTTATAAAAAAAATTAATTTTTATTTAAAATTTAATTTAGATTTTTAATTCTTTTTCAATTAATTCACAAATTATATGACCAATCATAATATGGGACTCTTGTATTCTAGCAGTTGAGTTAGAGTTAACGATTAAATCTAAATAACCTTTACCCTTACATTTTCCTCCTTTATTTCCAAGGAAAGAAACTACTTTTAATTTATTAATTTTTGCTTGGTTAATAGCTTTAATTATATTTTTACTATTACCTGAAGTAGAGATTACAATAAGCACATCATCTTTTTTTCCGAGCGCTTGTATTTGTCTTGAAAATAAACTTTCATAGCCAAAGTCATTTGAAATGCATGTAATAGTAGATGGGTTACTGGATAAAGAGATTGATTTTAATGGAATTCTATTTTTCTTAAATCTTCCGATCAATTCTGCAGATAGATGCATGCTATCAGCGGCACTACCTCCATTACCACACCAAAATATTGTTCCACCCATTTTTAAACTTTTTGATATAATTTTTGAAGCTTCTGAAATTTTTTCTACAAGACTTCTCTCAACTATATTAATAGTATTTAAATGTTCTCTTAAATTATCTTTGATTGCTTTTATTTTTTTTGAATGTTGCACAATTAACAGTATGATTATTTAGTTATTTTATCTACAAACTTTTTTGCAATAGGACCAACTAATAATGCAGCTGTAATTGCAATTGGAAGCCCAACTGCCCAAGCTTTTAAGAATCTACCGATATAATCATTATCTAATCCAGTGTTCACATAAGTGATGATTAAAGTCATAAGTAAACTCATTCCAAAACCCATTATTAAAATGAATAAAAGATTAGAGTATTTTTTTGGAAACATATTACTAAAAAATTAATTTGTTTTTCCCAAAAGGTTTACTATTAATACACCTGAGATGATTAAGATAAGACCCAGTATAGTAAAAAGATCTGGCATTTGATTAAATTTATAAATACCTACTAAAGTAGTTGCTATAATACATAATCCTGCAAAAGATGCATAAGTTATGCCAACTGGAATTGATTTCATAACTATTGAAAGAGCATACATACATCCAACAATAGTTATAGCAGTTAGAATACTTGGAATAAATAATGTAAATCCTTGAGCACCTTTAGCAAAACCATTTGCAGACGTACCTAAAATAACTGCAATTATTAAAACAATATACGCTGTAAAATTTCCCACAATAAAGTTTACATTTTATTTTGATAATTTAGTAGCCCCTGTTTCTTGATATGCAACTTTCCCATCTTTGAACTTGTAATAGGTCATTACAGCTTCTTTATTACCATCATTAAAAGTCACCATTGCATGTTCAAAACCAACTTCATCATTTTCAAAAAGCACTCTAACGTTACTTTTTTTAACATCTTTCATACGAACCCAACTAACTACATCTTTTTTTGATAAACTTTTGCCATTTGAATGCATTAAGAATTGATAATCATCATGAATTAATTGTTCAGCACCTGCTGAGTCACCATCATTTACTATTTTTGACATTTTTTCTATTATTGACATTATTCGCCCCACATTCCGTGAAATTCGTAAACAACAGCTGGCTCATTTCCTACTACCCATCCATCATGTCCAGGCTGAATAGAATATGCGTCTCCAGCTTTATAAGTTAGTTCAGTTCCATCATTATGTTTTGCGCAAACAGCTCCTGAAACAATTACACCAAGATGTGTTGCCTGGCAGCTATCACCCCCAACTGTTGGTTTAATATCTTTTGACCATTTCCATCCAGGTTGCAATGTAAGTTTCATTACCCTCTGGTTTCCAACTTTTACTGCTTCAATTTTTGCATTATTAAAATTATTATTAACTTCATCTGCTTTTTCAAAAGTTTTCACTTCTACTCCTGCCATAACATCTCCTTTTATTTAAACGTAGATTTTATCAGCTAAACCGTAACAAAGTACAGCACTTAAAATAGTATGCGCTAATGGGCCATAAATTGCTTCATCCGAAGTTTTATCTGTATGTCCAAGTTTATTTATTTTAGTACTATAAAAACCAACAATAAAAGCACATAGGTTTTGTAAAAATACTAAATTAAAGAATGCCCAAGTTGCTTCCAAACCATTTGGTCTAATAAATCCCACATAAATTGCCATCACAGTTGAACCGATAAAAAAACATCCAAAAAATCTAACTACACCTGCGCCTGTAGCATCGATCCCATATTTATCCAAAAAAGTTTGAGTTTGGACAACACATCTAAATCCATAAAAAGCATAACCTATAAAATGAATTATAAAAATTGCTAAGTAAAATATTCCACCAAATTTATCTATCATTACTATTTCCTTAATCCTTTGTTAAATTTATTCACTAAAGATCGGTCTGATCTCATCTTCAATTGTTCCTTCTATAGCAACATCTTTTAATTGCTCTTGAAGTTTTATATATTCAGGATCTGCAGACATGTTAGCGTCAGCGTCATTATCACCTTCAAACATAGATCCAATTAAAGTTTCTCTTATTGTTCTTGGATCTCCACCCATTTGAAAAGAAAAATAGACATCATGGTTAGGATAATGTTTTTTTCTAACCGCCGCTAATCCTTTTCCAATTTCCATTGCTTTTCCTAAACCGTCATCTTTCACTCTCATTGTTCTAGTATAAATTACTTTCATTGTTTCTCCTTATTGAGTCAAAGTTTAGGTATTTTTATTTAGCATTAAAATCTATAATATCATCTGTACACTCAACAAATTTATGAGGTTCATAGAAATCATTCATAGACTCTAACTGTTTGTTAATTGCATCAGGATCAGTACCTTTCCACCAACAAAACATTGTTAAGTTATCACCTGGCGTGATCCAGCTCATTTGACATTTTGCATTATCACTTGTCATTGCTTTGGTCATATCTTCCATTGACATTGAACCAGTAACTTCAATCATTTTAGCTTTAGCTTCTTTTGATTTAAAAGTATGTGTTACTATATAGTTTTTCATATTTCTCCTATTTTACTTTTGTTAAATCATAAATTGAATAGCTATCTAAAACAGCATCCATGATAGGTTTTGATACTTCAGTTCCTTCAATAAATTTATGTAGTGCAGGTTCATCAGTACAAAATATCTTAAACATTACAGTACTTTTATCTGGGGTTACCGTTCCAATAGTTTTTTCTACTACTGCAACTTTAGCTCTTTCTGCTAAACCTTCTGGTGATTGCATGAAACCCATAAATTTTTCAAACATACCTTCTTTTAATTTAGCAACTACTAACATTTCTTTTTCCATTTTTTCTCCTTTAATTAATTAATTTAATATGTGTACTCACCACTCATTTGATTCATTGAATGAGCAAATCCTTCTTTGCCTTTAAGATTCTGTCTGCTAGAAAAACCAGTTCCTGAAATTTTTTCATATTTTCCAGTTCCTCCAATAATTTTAAAAGTTCCAGATCCTCCTTGACCACCAGTGCCTTTACCCTTGTAATTCATGAATACTTTTTCACCATCAGCTAAATAAAAAGTGCACATACCTGTTTCATCATCAAATTTTCCACTTACCAATGTAAGTCCTCCAACACAATTCATTGTAGATTTATCAAATATACTCTCTGGGATTTTATCTGTAAGACCTGCATTTCCATCGTAAGTAATTGCCATGTTACCATTGCCAGCATTCATAATATTCATTTCCCAAGATCCCATTCCACTTGCATTAAATTTCCCTGAATTAGCAAAAGCCATTGTAGAAATAATTGTAAATGTTAAAGTTATTATTATTTTTTTCATTTTTGCTCCTTTTTATTAATATAAAGTTTGAGTTACTTTTTTGACTCTTTCAGCCCCATTAGGAACTAAAGCTTCTACAAATGAATGACATTGATCAGTTTTAGCCTTGTCATATTTTGAACCATAATGTTTATCTACTGCCTTATTAACTCCTTCGTCCCAATCTTTTTCTGGAATACCTATTTCTAAGGCATATGCTTTAAGAACTTTTACAGTTGATATAGATTTTTCTTTCATACTGTACTCAAATGTTTCACCAGAGGGAAGAAAGTAGTTAGCCATATAAATACCAACGCAATCCCAAGCTTTCGCTTTATCGGTATTATTCATTTCAGCACTTGATGAAGTTGATATTGAAATTGCTACAAAGTAAGCAGTAAGTATTTTTAAAATATTTTTTAGCATTTGACCTCCGTATCCGCTTAATAAAGATCTCCGCTAATCTTTATTTAATTTTAATTTAATTAAATATACGTAAAATAAGTAACAGTTTTGTTACATAGCAGCTATGCGATATTATAGCCAACTAGGGATAGGTAGTTTTTTTTCTTGTAAAAATGATTTGTTAAACATCTTAGAGTTGTATTTATCAGACTTGTCGCAGAGAATAGTGACAATAGTTTTTCCTGGACCTAACTCTTTTCCAAGTCTAATTGCTCCTGCAATATTTATTCCACAACTTGTACCTAAGCTTAAACCTTCATTTTGAATTAGATCATAAAGAATAGTCAGAGCCTCATGATCGTCGATTGAGAAAGCACCATCAATTTTAGCATTTTCAAAATTTTTAGTAATTCTACTAGAGCCAATTCCTTCAGTTATTGAATTTCCCTCAGATTTCAATTCACCATTTTTAATATAATTGTAAAGAGCAGAACCTTTCGGATCAGATAAATAGATCTTTATATCTTTATTCTTTTCTTTAAGAGCATTACTAACTCCTGAAATAGTTCCACCTGTTCCTGATGAACAAACAAAGCCGTCAACCTTACCTTCAGTTTGATCCAAAATTTCTTTTCCAGTTCCCTCATAATGACCTTTTGCATTTGCAGTGTTATCAAATTGATTAGCCCAAACAACTCCATTGTTGTTAGAAGGTCTTAGTTCATCAGCTAATCTTGCTGCAACCTTTACATAGTTTCCATTATCTTTATAAGGTTTTGCTGGAACTAATTTTAGTTCTGCACCTAAGTTTCTTAGTGTATCTTTTTTTTCTTGGGTTTGATTGTCGTTCATTACAATAATTGTTTTATAACCAAGTGAATTACCTAATAGACCTAAACCAATACCAGTGTTACCAGCTGTACCCTCAACGACAGTACCACCTTTAGAAATCAACTTTTTTTCTTGAGCATCTTTTATAAGTGCTAATGCAGCTCGATCTTTCACAGAACCACCTGGATTTAAAAATTCAGCTTTACCATATATATTACATCCAGTGAGCTCAGAGGCTGCCTTAAGTTTTATTAGAGGAGTGTTACCAATTGACTCAATAAAATTATTTTTTATATTTTTGCAATTGCAAAATTTGATTTGGTTGCAAGAATCATTTCTCAATTTTCTAGATTTTTAACCGGAATAGAAATTCATCCAAAAGCAAAAATTGGAAAAAATTTATTCATTGATCATGGTATGGGTGTTGTGATTGGTGAAACATCTGAGATTGGTGATAATGTTACTATCTATCATAATGTTACCTTGGGAGGAATAGCTCCAAGTATTAATTCAAATGATCAAAGAAATATAAAAAGACACCCAACTTTAGAAGATAATGTTGTTGTTGGATCTGGTGCACAAATATTAGGACCTATTACAATAGGAAAAAATTCTTTAATTGGATCCAATTCAGTTTTAACAAAAAATGTGTCTGAAAAATC
>JACWDU010000030.1 GCA_014653935.1 Pelagibacterales bacterium SAG-MED23
TAAATCAAAAATTTTAATTTTACCAAAAACAAAACCAAATAGTGTAATAAAGATAAAAGGTGTTAAACCAAGGAATATTGAATACATTTTCTTAAAGTATTGTTATTCTATGAAGTATTCTGTTACCTTTAAACGGTGTCGCCTGATGAAGCATTGCTCTATTATCCCAAATAGCAAGCTGATCTTTTTCCCATTCTAGTGAATACTGAAAATTTTTTTTTGTCTGATGATTAAATAGAAACTTCTTTAGATTTTTTTTTTGTTTAGTCATATTGGTATTAAATTTTAAAAAGTGCCCTGGACTACAGTATATAGTTTTTTTATTTTTAATAGTTCTTATTATTTTATGTCTAGAAATCAGTTCTTTAGATATTTTTCCTTTTTCTTTTTCTCTCTCAACTGTTGTTATTGATATTGGTCCATGTGATGAGTAGATACCTTTTAATTTTTTAAGCATGTTCTTATAATTTTTTGATAATTTTTCATAAGCTAGGTACTGTGAAGAAAAGTCAGTATTAGCAACACCTTTTTTAGGCACTAATTTGGACAGTAACATCGTATATCGAGGAGGTTTTTTTGTATACGAGGAGTCAGTGTGAAATTGTTCACCAAAGCTAGGTCCTTTGTCAGTAGATTTACGTTGCACAACAGTAATTTGAGGATATTTTTTATTAAGTCCTTTTAATCTTGGATAATTAGCTGGTTTACCAAATTTTTTCGCAAAATTAAGGTAATTCTTGGAATTAAGTTTTTGTTTTTGAAAATAAATCATTCCATACTTATCAAGTGTAGATTTAATTTCTTTTAATTGTTTAGTATCAATTTTATTAAGGTTACAAATAATTTCTGCAGCCTTATTTTTTTTTGGAATTATTTTAAACATTAAATATTTTTTATATTTTTTTGATTTAAAGGTTTTTCAATAATAGTTACAGGGTATTTTTTCTTTTCAACTTCAATAGATAGATTTTTATTAATTAAATTATCTATAGTATTTCCAGAATTAACATAACCAAATGAAATATTTTTATTAAAATTAAACGAATAATTTCCTGATGTTGTTCTACCAATTATTTTATCATCTAAATAAATTGGTTCTTCATGAAGTAAAAGAGGTTCTCCAGGTCTGTTGTCTTTCAATATCATCATAACTAATGATTTTGTATGGTTTTGATCTTTAATTTTTAATAACGCATCTTTTCCAACAAAATTTATATTTTTTTTATAACTGATTGCAAATTGAAGTCCTGCTTGATATTGATTTTCCTCAGGAGATATATCATGTCCCCAATGTAAAAAACCACTTTCCATTCTCATTATATCCATAGCATGAGCTCCACAAAGAGATAAACCATGATTTTTACCTTCTTTAACAATAGCTAAAAATAGTTTTTTGCTTTCCTCTATGTTTGCATATAATTCAAAACCAATTTCTCCTACGTAAGATAATCTTTGAGCCCAGACTCTAATTCCATCAATAGTAACTAATTTTCCATGACTAAACTTCATACCCTCATTTGAAAAATCATCATTACTGATATTAGATAGTAATTTTCTTGAGTTTGGTCCGTATAATCCGAGACATGTTAAATCTTCTGTTACATCTTTTAAATTAACCTCTTGTGAAATGTGTTTTTTAATATGAAATTTATCATGTTCTCTTGTTGCTGCTGGACCTATCACTCTAAAGTGGTTTTTCTTAAGACAAGTAATAGTAACATCTGTCTCTATTCCTCCATCTTCATTTAACATCTGAGTATAAGTTGCTCTTCCTTCAATATCTTTTATATTTGCTGTACATATTTTTTGTAATTCTTCATGAACATTTTGACCCTCAAGGTCAAATTTTGAAAAAGGAGATAATTCAAATAATCCAACGTTTTCTCTGGTGTTTTTAGTCTCATATTCAGCTGAAGGATACCAATTTTGATAACCAAAACTGTATTTATAATCAGCCTTTTCCCCTTTTAAAGCATACCACATAGGTCTCTCAAAACCTCCAGAGGTTCCAAAGCAAGCACCTAATTTTTTAAGTTCTTCTTGGTAAGGTAAAATAATTTGATTTCTTGAAGTTTTGTGTTGCTTAAATGGCCAATGCATTCCATATAAATCGCCAAGAGTTTCTGTCACCCTTTCCATAATAAATTTTTTTGATGAATGGAACTTTTGAAATCTTTTTATATCTAATGAAAATAAATCCTCATTAATATGTCCGTTAATCATCCATTCAGCAGTTACTCTTCCCGCACCTCCTGAACTTGCAATTCCAATACTATTAAAACCGCAGCATGTAAAAAGTTTTTTAATCTCAGGGGTTTCCCCTAAAAGATATTGAGTATCAGGTGTAAACGACTCAGGACCAGAGAAAAATTTTCGAATTCCCGCATTTTCAAACATTGGCAATCTATGAAATGATTTTTGTAAATAAGGTTCAAAATGGTCGAAATCATCTGGTAATTCACCAAATGAAAAATCATCTGGTACAACACCAGTACTTTTGAAAGCTGGTTTTGCATTTGGTTCAAATATTCCAACTAACATTTTTCCTGCGTCTTCTTTAAGATAGAGACAATTATTATAATCCCTTAAAACTGGTAAGTTTTTTGGTAAATCTTTCATTGGTTCTGTAATCACATAAAAATGTTCATTGGGATACAGTGGAATGCTAACATTCATTTTTTCTCCTATTTGTCTAGACCACATGCCTGTTGCTAAAACAACATACTCACAATCAATTTTTCCTTTATCGGTCTCAACTCCAACTATAGAATTATTTTTAACAAGAATTTTAGTTACAGGCGTTTTTTCAAAAATTTGTGCACCTTCCATTTTAGCAGCTTTTGCTAAGACATTGGTTACACCTACTGGATCAGCCTGACCATCTTTTGGTATAAAAACACTTCCAATAATGTCCTCATTATTTACAACAGGATATAAGTCTTTTGTTTGTTTTTTATCTAAAACATGTACTTCAACATCCGATAGTTGGGCGGTAGTTGCTTGTCTTAATAACTCTTGCATCCTTTCTTTTGTTGTGGCTACTGTAATGGCTCCGTTTTGTTTTAACCCTGTAGATAATTCAG
>JACWDU010000031.1 GCA_014653935.1 Pelagibacterales bacterium SAG-MED23
TTATGAAAAATAAGAAATATAAAAAAATTGCCAAAAAAAATAGCATAAATCTTATTAAATATTACAGTGCAAGTTACCAAAATAGTATATTTTTTTCTAAAATTATATGATTTTAGTTTCAGACACTATCAGATATTTATTAACGTTTTTGTCTTTCCCTCACAACTTAAAAAAAGAAAAACTTAGCAAAAGTCAGAATTATTTAATAAAAAAATTAAAAGATAATAAATTTAATAAAAAAAATTATGTAAACGATAAATTACTAACCCATGAAGTTTTTAGCAATACATTGTTAAACATAATAAAAAAAGGACAATTAAAAGATTTTCTAAGACTTGGCTTTATTCAAAAAATGTTTTTTGTTCACAATAGATTTTATAATTATAAATTTTTAAGAAAAATATATAATTCAAAAAAAAAACTTTGGATTAATTTACTAAATGAAAATTCAATCGGAAATCCTGTTCCTTTTTTTTTGAATAAAAAAACGAGTGGAAATCGTATTAGACACGTCTATCTGGCAAAAAAAATTTGTTCTTACGTAAATTTCTCAAGAATAGATTCAGTAATTGAGCTTGGAGGTGGTTATGGTTGTATGGCATCTATTTTTTGCAAAATAAATAGAAATATTGACTATACTATTTATGATTTACCAGAGGTAAACTTACTTCAATATTATTACTTAAATTCTTTGGGGATAAAAACTTCTAATTCAGATTATAAATCTCAAGTCAGTCTTATTTCAAAAATAACTGAAATACAAAAAAAAATTATTTTATTAAAAAAAAAGAAAAAGAAAATTTTAATTCTTGCAAATTGGTCGCTTTCTGAGATGCCAATATCGTTAAGAAATAATCTTAAGTTTTTATTTACAAAATGTGATTATGCTCAAATCTCATATCAATCAAGATTTGAAAATATTTCAAACAAAAAATATTTTTATGATTTAAAACAAGAATTAAGTAAAAACTTTATATCAAAAATAAATCAAATTTATGAAATGAATAATTATTTTGGCAAAAACACACATTACAATTTACAAATCAAAAAGAAATGATTTTTTTAGAACTAATAAAAAAATCACTTTCATTTGAGTTATTAAAAAATACGATTCCTATATTTTTGTTTTTATATTTGATTTCTGCTATAAACAATCCACCCTTTTTATATGCATCTACACTTATATATAAAATAAAATTTATTCTAGGTGTTAGTCCGATTTTAATTTTTGGATTATCTGCATTTATTTTATTTCAAAATAAAAAAAAAATTCACTTTAATGGTATGACCATCTTTTTTTGCCTATTTTTGCTTTATTGCATTTTTCAAATACCAGCTATTTTTTTTGATAGTGGATACTCGGTATCGCACTTCATTTATACTAATTCATTAATTAACAAAGTAGATGGTTGGTTTAATATTGATAGAGTCAGCTCAGTGTATTGGATAATTGCAACTATGTCGTTACCTTTATTTTTATATGCAATTAATATATTTGATAGCAGTTTAAATAATCGTATTTATTATTCTTTCCTAATTGTGATTGGTATAGTAACTACTTTTTATCTCTCAAATCTTTTTTTAGGTCATTTCTCAAACAATACTGTAAATTTTAGCTTTTATGGCAACCCATCTTTAGACCCTAATCAATTACTCTTTGATTCTGCAGTACCGAGGTCTAGCGGAATGGCAAGATATTGCATCGTTCTATTTATATTATTTCATGTAATTCATGACAATTACGAATTTAAAAATAAAAAAAATAAAATAATTATTATGTTGTTAGTAATTTTTATGTTGTTCCTTACCATACATTTGCAAAGTCGAATAGTTATCGCTTTTACACTTATATACTCGGTATTTTACCTTATGCCGTTTCACAAAGAAAATTTTCTTAAAAGACTGAAAAATATATTGTTGATTTTTAATATTGCGTTAATTTTACATATAATTTTTCCAGTTGTTGGTGCAAAAATAAAATTTTCATATTTAAATAAGGAATTTAATGAATTAAAAATTCACTCTGCTTTGCATAAGATTATCCTCTTAACAAATAAAGATAATGCTACAATTAAACGATATATTGAAAATAAGGTGTTAAATGACAAAAAAGATTTTAGTACTGAAAATAATATAGAAGGTTATGCTGAGGATAAAATTAGTGATACAGAGAATTATACTCTTGAAGATGAGAATGTCTTAAAGGTTTTCTCCAACTATTCAGCATACGTTGCTAAAGGAAGGTTCAGACATAGCCTAAATAATTCAGGAAGAATATCTTTGTGGAATAAAGCAAAACAAATAATATATAATTATCCTTTTTTTGGACGAGGTCCTCAAGCTGATAAAAAATATTTAGCTGAAAATATTTCTAATTTATATATATACTCAATGATATGCGGTGGTTTATTCGCATTTTTGTCTCTAGTTATTTTTTGTTTGTTTATCATTTTTAAGTGTTTCAAAGAAACATTTATTTTGTGTGAGTTTAAGAAAAAAGGCAATATTCTTAAAAAATTTTCTTTATACTGTCTTGGTTTTTTATTTATAAGATCAATAGCAGAAAACTCATTTGGAATATTTGGTGTTGATTATTTCCTTTTTTTTCTGGCAGCAAATACATTAATGTTTGAGAAAGTTTGAAGCATTTTATAATTTTAAATTTTTTTGAAAGTCTATTTTTACAAAACTATCTTTATAATGATTTATTCGGTGATTAAAATTATTATCAATAAATATTTTTACGTTGTTATTAATACAATCTATCGTAAATAGTGTAAAAATGTTTTCTCCAGACCCAATACTGTATTTAGTTTTTGATAGCAAAAGATTTAATTTTTTTTTATCAATTCTACCATGATTAATAATTCCTTTTAATTTAAGATAATCGCCCACTACGTGAATATTTAAATTTTTACTAACCAATTTTTTTACAAAAAATAAGGGAAAATATGACTCTTTATTTTTATGCTTTCTATAATAAATCAGAAAATCTATCATTTTCCTTTCTTTTCTCTTTATATTGACTGCAG
>JACWDU010000032.1 GCA_014653935.1 Pelagibacterales bacterium SAG-MED23
CATGGATTATATCTTGGTGGTTGTTGGTACGCTTTTCATGTTGGAGTTCCAGCAAGTGTTGTAGCATTAATTGTTACTCTTCAACCAATATTAACTAACTTATTATCAGGACCAATTTATAAGGAAATAATAGGATGGAGGCAATGGGTTGGTATTGTTTTTGGATTTGTAGGCTCTTTACTAGTGCTTGGAGTAGATTTTGGAGATGAATTTCCAAAAGATGGATTAGTAACTTGTTTTATTGCTCTTGCGGCAATCACTACAGGAACCTTATGGCAAAAAAAACTAAGTGGCAATGTACCTTTATCAGTTAATAATGGATTTCAAGCTTTTGGAGGCTGCTTTTTTAATTTAATTTTAATATCAATATTTGAGTCTCCTTACATAAATTTTTCCACAGGATTTATATTAGGAATGACACATCAGATTATACTAGTATCCTTTGGAGCATTTACGATATTAATGTTTTTAATTAAAGCAGGTTCAGTAAGTAAAACTTCAACATTATTTTTTCTTGTTCCACCTACAACAGCTGTTATGGCTTATCTATTTTTAGGAGAAAAATTATCCAATGTTGATATAACAGGGTTTATACTTGCAACGATTGGTGTTTATATTGCTACTAGAAAGTAAGTGAAAATTTTAAATTTTATAAAAAAATTTTATCGACCTTTTGTTTTAACTTATCTTTTTTTTTCAATTGGTATAAGTTTTTATCCATCCTTTGAATTTTATTCATTTAAAGGACAATTATTGATTTTAAGTGTATCCATATTTAACGGAATATTAGGTGTGTATATTAGAAAATTATAATACATAAGGTTCAGGTCTTGCGTTACTTTTCAAGACCCTCTCTACATCAAAAACGCTTATATCTATTGACTGATAGCTGCCTGTTGTTATCAATTCGGTTAAAGCTCTTCCAATTCCTGGTGCTTGCATCAAGCCTCTTCCCGTAAAACCAGAAGCTAAATAAACATTATCATATTTTGGATGTTTGCCCACCACTGCGTTATTATCAAGTTTATTACAATCATAAAATCCCGCCCAACCACCAGTTAATTTAAGTTCTTCAAAAGCTGGTACTCTTTTTGCCAAAGCAGGCCAAACAAGTTCTTCAAAATCATTCCATACTGGTTCTAAATCTTTCGCATCAAATACAGATATAGGTGAACCTGCTAAGAACTCTTTACCCTCTGGTCTCCAATAGACACCTGTTGTTAAGTCTCCACTTAGCGGCATATCAGGAAAATGTTTTGGACATTTTACTCTGAATACAGTGTGCTTTTGTGGCTCTACTGGAATATCTGATAATAATTCTTTAGTCCAACATCCTGCTGCTGAAATAATTGTTTTCGCATTTATTTCAGATAAGTTTTTAATATCTCCTTTTAAAAATTCTGCTCCTAATTCAATCGCTTTACTTTTTAATGCACTATGAAACATAAAAGGATCAATCCACCCTTCACTTTTATTGTCTGTATATGTGGCTGTCTCTATTCCTTCATTGTTTATATATGGAAAAATTTTATTTAATTCTGAGCCTTTAATATTTTTAGTGCCCGCATCACATTCTTTATGATTTTCTAATGCTCTGTATTGTTCCTCTGCGTGTTCTGGTCCAAACATTAGAAGATATCCATTTGGTACCATACTTGCTGTTGGATTTGGATTTTTTTTTGTTTTAAGCAATTCTGGTATTTTAAATATAAATTCTCTAGCAAATTTTCCTAAAAGAATATTTTCTTTTTGAAAAAATTGTCTTCTAAATCCACCTAAAGATAATGGAAATGAGGCAGTCTTGTATGTAGGATCTCTTTCTATTACCTTAACTTTTCTACCTTCCATGGATAAGAAATAAGCAGTAGCAGCACCTATAATACCTCCACCAACTATAACTACATCATCCATAAAGTTTAATTGTATACTATTTTTTTTGCATTAACCATAAAGCATCTTGACTTAAAAAGTAAATTTTTCCATTAGTAGGATGAACTTGAATATCTCTTATTCTGCCAATTTTATTTTTAAAAATTACCTCTTCTTTTACATTAGATAAATCATCAAATATCAGTTTCCTTAAGGATTTATCTTTTAATGAAGTAATTAATGCATGACTATTCCATTCATTAAATTCATCACCATTATAAATAGTTATTGCACTGGTGGCTATAGAAGGTACCCAATACTGAATAGCTTTTGTAAATCCTGGTTTCCATTTTGGGCCAATAGGAATTCCAGAGTAATTTGTTCCTCCCCATCCTAAAATTTTCCATCCATAATTTTCACCCTTTTTAACTTCTCCAAACCAATCTCCTCCTTTTGCTCCATGATTGCTTATATAAACTTTTCCATCAAATTCA
Source organism: Pelagibacterales bacterium SAG-MED23 (assembly GCA_014653935.1). The sequence goes on from JACWDU010000032.1 coordinate 2,364, forward strand.
GAGAGAGTCATTCCTTGAGGATTTCTAATTCCTATTTGATAAATTTCTGGTAACCAATCTGCCATTCCTTCAAACTTTGGATTATCTTCTGGTATACTCCCATCTAAGTGAATTCTAATAATACTACCAGGATGCTTTGAAGCATCTTGTGCAATCATACCTTGCCCCCTCTCTCCAGCAGAAGCAAATATATAATTATCCTTTATCACTAATCTTGAGCCAAAATGATAGCCAGATTCTATTGGTGGATTTGCTTGAAAAATATTTTTAAAGTTTAATTGTTTATTATTAAATTTTGCTCTTGCAATAGAAGTACTAGTTTTATATCCACCTCTATCTTCAGTATATGAAATCCAAATATAATTGTCTTTATGAATAATATCTAATAAACCACCTTGGCCATGGACAACAAAATTAAGTTGATGACTAATCTCTTTAATTTCCTTAGATAAAATATTTACAATTTTTATTTTTCCACTTTTTTCTGTAACAATTATTTCTCTATCATTAATAAAAGAAGACCCCCAAGGCGAGTCTAGTTTGACTAATTTTTCTAATTTGAAGTT
>JACWDU010000033.1 GCA_014653935.1 Pelagibacterales bacterium SAG-MED23
TAAGATATTTTCTATAGATCCATTCATTTCAATTGATGAAGGAGTTGAAGATTTGATAGAAATAGCAGTGACTAAGGGAAAAAAACAAAATAAAAAAATTAAACTGGGAATCTGTGGGGAACATGGTGGAGATCCAAGGAGTATACATTTTTGCTCTAAAGCTGGTTTAAACTATGTTTCATGTTCACCTTATAGAGTTCCAATAGCTAGGTTAGCTGCAGCTCAAGCTGAATTACTAAAAAAAAATAATATATAGGGGGCGTTCTGTTGCCAGGTGCCCCAGACCCCGTTTACCTAATTAACAAAGTTAATTAAGCAGCAAGTGCGTAACTTTCGTTAGCAATTATAAATTAGCCCGTTACGGTGGAACAATTCCGAACAAAAGAATAGCCTTTAGTCATCCGTCGAATCTATATCACCCCCATGAGTTGTAATGGTGGAGGTGGTGGGTACTGCCCCCACGTCCGCAATGGTTATTACGAAATTCGTTTATCGTCATAGTTGGAAAACCAACATTAATAATATAAAAGCATTTAAAAGAGATTCAACAAAAATCATGAAATTAACTAGCGAACAAATACAAGAGATTAAGGAACAGCAGTCTCAAAACAGTCAAACAAAAAGAGTTACAGCTTCAGCACTTGAAGAAATTTTATATGAAGCATTACCAGCTTTAGATCATGGATTTGTCAGAGTAGTTGATTACATGGGTGACGACACATCAATTGTTCAATCAGCTAGAGTATCTTATGGCAAAGGTACAAAAAAAGTTTCAACGGATGCAGGTTTGATAAAATACCTAATGAGACATTGGCATAGTACTCCATTTGAAATGTGTGAAATTAAATATCACATCAAACTTCCAATTTTTATTGCTCGCCAGTGGATTAGACACAGAACAGCGAATGTTAATGAATATTCAGCCAGATATTCGATATTAGATAAAGAATTTTATTTACCTACTTCAAAAAATTTAGCAGCTCAGTCGCAAAGTAATAGACAAGGAAGAGGAGAAGTTTTGGAAGGAGAACAGGCAAATGAAGTTTTAGAGCTTTTAAAAAATGATGCTGAACGCACTTATAACAACTATGAAACTATGCTTAACGAAAGATACGATGGTTCAATTATAGATAAAAATAAAAAGGGATTAGCAAGAGAACTTGCAAGAATGAATCTAACACTTAATACTTACACGCAATGGTATTGGAAAACTGATCTATTAAATTTGATGAATTTTTTGAGACTTAGAGCTGACGGTCATGCCCAATACGAAATCAGAGTATATGCTGATATTATGTTGGACACTCTTAAAAAATGGGTTCCAATAACATATGATGCATTTATGGATTACCGGGTAGGTGGAACTGAAGTTTCTGCTAAAGGAAAAGTAATTATTCAAAAACTTATCAAAGGTGAGAATGTTGATGCCGATAGTTCAGGATTGTCAAAAAGAGAGTGGAACGAATTGATGGTTGCTTTCGATCTCAAAGATAAATTAATTTAATCATTATAGTATTTAGTAAATATTTTTTTTAATTCGGGGTATAAAATTTTTGATATTTCACTTGAACCTTTCTTATTTGTATGGACAGAGTCAATAAATGAATTATTTAATGGGGATGAAATCAATTCATCTAATTTAATTATATCGAATCCATTATTTTTTGAAAATTTTTTTAATTCTTCATTTAAGAGATATAATATTTCTTGTCCATTAATATCATATTTAATTTGAGTAATAAAAATTGGCTCAATATCAAATAAGTTAAGTTGATCTTTTAATTTTTCTAAATTATTTTTATAATTATCTATTACTTTTTTTTCTTTAATACTATCTAGCTTATAATTTATTTTTGCAAATTCATAAGAAACAAATTCTCCACTATTGAGTTTTTTTATCAATTCATGATCATCCGTAAAATATTTATCTCTCTGAGAAAAGAAAAAATTATCTTTTATAAATTTTATTTTTTCATAAAAGAAACTTTTTTGAGAAATATTCCAGTAAATTTTTTCAAAAAAATTTAATTTGTATTTAAAATCATGCCATCGATCTGGCTTTATACCCCTGTCATTGATTCCGAAATAATATATTATGAAATCTGGTTTGAAATCTGGAATATTTTGAAACCAAGATCGAAACTCTTGAATATGTCCATTTAAGGATTTTCCAGATAAACTTGCATTATAAATTTTAAGATTTGTACCATCTTTATTTAAATAAGAATTTAAGTTTCCCACAATTGTATCGTTATAATTTAAGTACATTTCGTCGCCTGTGCTGCCACCATTAAATATAATTTTAATTTTTGAAGCGTCATATTTTTCATAGATATTTTTGTCTTCTCTAAACCCATAAAAATCTCTTAGATAAGTAGTTTTTTCATTATTGTGATTAAATACAATTTTTTGAATCCTTTTACCTCTTAGTTGTGGGCCAAAATTATAATCTTTAAACCAGTAACCTAAAATAAGATCACTACAAATGATTAATAAAAGAAGGATAATTAAATTAATTAAAAATAATCTTATAAGTTTAAGCATTGTATCCATTTGTTGTATTTACTTAATAATTTAAAAATATTAATTGTCAAAATTATTTGTTTTGATTTTTAAGTTAAATTGAATAAAAGACTTTAAGTTAGTTCAATATTCAATAATTTAAAATGAAAGAATTTAAATTACCATCTAATCGTAATTTTGGATTTGTTTTTTTTATAGTTTTTCTTCTGATAGCTTTATGGCCAATTTCACAAGGAGAAATTTTACGTATATGGTCATTAATTATCTCATTAATATTTTTAATTTTGGGAATTTTAAATTCTAAAATTTTGACACCATTTA
>JACWDU010000034.1 GCA_014653935.1 Pelagibacterales bacterium SAG-MED23
CTGAGAGCCAAAATATTAATTGTAGATGATTTAAAAGTAAATTCAGAGGAGATTTCAGAGTTAGAGAGAGAAATCACGTTATTTCATGCAAATGCAGTTAATGAAATTCTTGTTACGTCAAAAATAGAAGTTGATTTAATTGGCTTCCATGGACAAACAATATTTCATGATAATAAAAAAAGAGTTACCAAACAACTAGGTGATGGAAAATTATTATCTCAATTGACAAAAAAAATAGTTGTATATGACTTTAGACAAAACGATTTGAAAAATGGGGGTCAAGGTGCACCATTATCATCTATTTTTCATAATGTAATGGTCAATAAATATTTAGACAAAGAATTGAGTGAATCGTATTCAATAAATGTTTTGAATATTGGAGGTATAGCAAATATTACCCAAACATTTAAATGGGAAGATTTTCCAAAACAAAATATTTTTGATACTTTAAGAGCCTGTGATATTTCCCCAGGTAATTGCTTAATTGACGAATGGGTGAGAAAAAATTCTAAAAATGAATATGACAAAGACGGATTAATAGCAAGCGCAGGCAAGACTGATGATTTAATTTTGAATCAAGCGTTAGAAAATTTTAGTCTTGATCCACCTTATAAAGAGTCTTTAGATATTAAAGATTTTGATATATCATTTGTAAAAGGTCTTAATTTAGAAAATGGAACTTCAACTTTAACAGATTTTACAGCTATACAAATTTCTAAAGCCTTAAGTTACTTTGATGATCTAAAAAAATTTTCAATTTGGCTAATTTGTGGGGGTGGTAGAAAAAATAAATATCTAATAGAGTCAATTATTAATCATAATAAAAAATTTAAAAAAAAAGACTCTCAAAAGTTATTTTTATATTCTACAGAAAAATATGGAATAGATGGAGATTTTGTAGAATCTCAAGCTTTTGCTTATTTGGCTATTAGATCTTTTTTAAAATTACCAATCTCTTTTCCTACAACAACTGGATGTAAAGAACCATCTACTGGGGGAGTAACAGTAAAAAATTTTTAATATAAGGCAGTTTCTTTTTTTATATATTTATCTAAATGTTTCATTAACATATTTTCACTTTTAGAAAAAAAATGATTTGCATCTAGTACAGATTGGAATTCCACTTTAATTCCTTTCTGGGAACTTAATCTTTTATCTAATTCTAAAATATGCCCCAAAGGCACTAACTCATCTTTTTTTCCATAAATCATTAATCCTGAAGTAGGACATGGAGATAGAAAAGAAAAATCATAAACATTTGGTTGTGGTGATATAGCAATGAATCGATTAATTTCAGGTCTTCTCATCAATAACTGCATTGCAATTAGAGAGCCGAAAGAGAAACCTGATACCCAACATTGTGAATTGTCAAAATTTTCTCTTTCAAGCCAGTCTAAGGCTGCTGCGGCGTCAGCCAGTTCTCCCTGACCATTATCAAATTCCCCATCGCTTTTACCTACACCTCTAAAATTAACTCTACAAACTGAAAAATCATTTTCCATAAATGTTTTAAAAGTTTCTACAACAATTTTGTTATTCATTGTTCCGCCATACTGAGGATGTGGCTGTAATACTAATGCTATAGGAGAAGTATTTTTTTTACTTTTATAATATTTTGCTTCAAGTCGTCCTGCGGGGCCAGGAATAAATATCTCTAAAATTTTGTTGTCCATAATTGTTATTGATTATTATTCTCAAAAAAAAATTAGGTTTATCACAACTGCGTGACAAAATGTTAGTCTTTTTTTTTAATAGATACTTGACTAAATTAGTCAAGTTTATATATACCCAGTAAAACAAGGCTTTATGAAACTTACATCTAAAGGCAGATATGCGGTAATGGCTTTAGTAGACCTGGCAAGATTTAATAATATCAACCCAGTTTCTCTAAGAGACATCTCTCTGAGACAAGGTATTTCCTTGGATTATTTGGAACAAATTTTTTCAAAATTAAGAAAAAAAGAATTAGTTCAAAGCGTAAGAGGTACCCAAGGTGGATATATTCTTAACAAAAAAGCTGGAGAAATAAAGTTAACAAATATTTTTGATGCTGTTGATGAAAAAGTAAAAACAGTTCAATGTAAAAAAGATTCAAAAAAAGGATGTAATGGTAAACTAGCAAAATGTATTACCCATAACCTTTGGGATGAACTTGAAAATCATATTAACAATTTTTTTGAAGAAAAAAGCTTAGAAGATTTAGTTCAAGATAACATTGATAGAAGATTTTAAAATGGATACTCGAGAAAAAGATATAGAAAACTTAAAAGATTATAAATATGGTTTTACAACCGATATTGAAAATATTCGGGCGCCAAAAGGTTTGAACGAAGATGTAATTAAATTTATTTCAAACATTAAAAAAGAACCAAAATGGATGTTAGATTTTAGATTAAAAGCTTTTGAAAGATTTAAACAATTAAAAGAACCCAATTGGCAAAAACCAAAATATCCTAAAATTGATTACCAAGATTTATATTACTATTCAGCTCCGAAGAGTATGAAAGATAAACCAAAAAGTCTTGATGAATTAGATCCCAAACTTTTAGAAACTTACAAAAAATTGGGTATTCCCTTACAGGAACAGGCAAGACTAAATGGTATTGCAGT
>JACWDU010000035.1 GCA_014653935.1 Pelagibacterales bacterium SAG-MED23
GTTAAAGTCATTTTACTGTAAGCTTCAACTGAACCTAATCCATAAATACACGATACGCTGGCTACTATTAGAACATCATCTCTTTCAAGAAGAGATCGAGTAGCTGAATGTCTCATTCTGTCAATTTGTTCATTGATAGAAGCCTCTTTCTCAATATAAGTGTCTGATCTTGGAACGTATGCCTCCGGAGTATAATAGTCATAGTAAGACACAAAATATTCTACTGCATTATCTGGAAAAAACCCTTTCATCTCACCATAGAGCTGTGCTGCTAGTGTTTTGTTTGGGGCAAGTATCAGGGCAGGTCTATTTGTCTCTTCAATGACCTTAGCCATCGTAAAGGTTTTTCCTGATCCCGTTACTCCCAATAAGACCTGATTAAATTGGTTTTTTTTTGCACCTTTTACTAAATTTTTTATAGCCTCTGGTTGATCTCCAGCTGGTTTAAAATCAGACTTAATTTTGAATTTTCTCCCACCTTCAAGTTTTCCACTTATTTTGGGATTTTTACTTTGAATATCTGTAATTAAATCTTGATAAGTATTTTCCATATATTAAATAAAGTAATAGAATAAAAACAATTTTCAATGAGCATAATATCTAACAGTTTAAAAAGAATAAAACCTTCTCCAACAATTGCAGTTACGCAAAAAGCTAGAGAATTAAAAGCTGCAGGCAAAGATGTGATAGCATTAGGGGCAGGTGAACCAGATTTTGATACACCTGAAAATATTAAAAAAGCAGCAATAGAAGCTATTAAACGTGGCGACACGAAATATACACCCGTTGATGGAACCCCTGCAATTAAACAGGCTGTAATTAAGAAATTTAAAAGAGAAAATAACCTAAGTTATTCGACAGATCAAATAACTGTTGGAACTGGAGGAAAACAAGTTTTGTATAATGCATTTGTTGCAACTCTAAATAAAGGGGATGAAGTTTTAATTCCTGCACCATTTTGGGTATCTTATCCAGATATGGTTTTACTTGCTGGCGGCAAACCTAAGTTTATTAAATGTGGAGAAGAAGATGGATTTAAATTAACCCCGACTAAATTAAAAAAAGCAATTACAAAAAAAACAAAATGGATAATACTAAATTCTCCATCAAATCCTACAGGCGCCGCATACACAAAGAAAGAAATTATAAGTTTAGGAAATATATTGCTTAAAAATAAAAATGTTTTTATTTTAAGCGATGATATTTATGAGCATGTAAAATTTGATAATTTTAAATTTTTTACAATTGCACAAATAAATAAACTTAAAGAAAGAACACTTACAATGAATGGAGTAAGTAAATCTTATGCTATGACTGGTTGGAGAATTGGTTATGCTGCAGGACCAAAGAATATAATTGCTGCTATTAGAAAAATTCAATCTCAATCAACATCAAATCCATCATCGATAAGTCAAGCAGCAGCAGTGGAGGCTTTAAATGGAACACAGAGTTTTATCAAAAAAAGAGCTAAGTCTTTTAGTGATAGAAGAAACTTTGTTGTAAATTATTTAAATAATATTCCTGGAATAACTTGCTTGATGCCTAAAGGTGCGTTCTATGTTTTCCCAAGTTGTAAAGGTTTAATTGGAAAAAAAACAAAAATTAAAAATGATACTGATTTTGTTCAAAAGCTTCTTGAAAAACAAAATGTGGCAGTAGTACAAGGTTCGGCTTTTGGTTTAGATGGATACTTTAGAATATCTTATGCTACTTCAATGCAAAAACTAAAAGTGGCAATGGAAAGAATTAAAGTTTTTTGCAAGAGCTTAGGCTAAATTAAGTCTAATTACTGATTTTGCTGCATCAACTACTGCAGTTTCTGATGCTATAAATTTCATTTCAAGAATTTCCTCTGCATATGTTGGGTCTGTTTGCATTTTTAATCCCAAATCTGGAACCATGTTTTTTTGCACTCGTGTCTATATAACTGAGAAGCTTAACCATAAAATTAGGTAATTCCCTCTTTGGGAGTTTTTTTAATATGACTTGGAATATTTGCAGCCATTATTTTTGATAGTTCAAGAATACTTCTTACCTCAGATCCAACAATCAACCTTCTACCTCCAGCATTTCTGTTCGTTAAAGATAAAACATGTGCTTTAGCAATATCTTTTACGTGAGATATCATCACTGAAAATTTAGGCGCAGCCGGAAATTTTCCTTGAAGTAATTGTTTAACATATTCCATTGAAGTACAACTTTTCTCATTCAAGAAATCTCCTAAAACAAAGCCAGGATTTATGCAGGTAAGTTTATTTTTTAAACCTTTACTTTCCATGAGCTCCCAAGCAGCTTTCTCAGCTCTAGTTTTGGAAACAAAATAATCTGTAGTTTTTTCCCAATCTAAGTCAGTCCAGTCATTTTCTCCAAAAGTGTAAGGGTTAGATCTATTTGGTCTTCGGAACATGCATACAATAGATGAAGTTTTTACAAAATGTTCTACTCCAG
>JACWDU010000036.1 GCA_014653935.1 Pelagibacterales bacterium SAG-MED23
GTTTTAAAAACAGCAATATCTGATTTAGAGGTTGATCAACGTGAGGTAAACTCTCAACTTTATTATATAAATTATCCTATAGATGGATCAGATAAATTTATAACAATAGCAACAACAAGACCTGAAACCATGTTGGGAGATAGCGCCATAGCAGTAAATCCCAAAGATGATAGATTTAAAGATATCGTTGGAAAGTTAGTTACAATACCTTTAGCTAATAGAAAAATAAAAGTAATAACAGATGACTATGCTGATCCTGAACAAGGAACTGGTGCAGTTAAAATTACCCCAGCACATGATTTTAATGATTATGATGTAGGAATTAGAAATGAGTTAGAGGTAATTAATATCTTTACTCCTGATGGAAAAATAAATGACAATGCACCTGACCCTTATAAAGGTTTAGATAGATTTGCTGCCAGAAAATTAATCTTAGAACATCTTGAAGAAGGTAAATTTTTAGAAAAAATTGAAAAATTAGTAAACAAAGTTCCTTACGGTGATAGATCTAATTCTATTATTGAACCTTACTTAACGGAACAATGGTTTGTTGATGCTAAAACTTTAGCCATTAAAGCAAAAGAAGTAGTTCATAATGGTAAGACAAAATTTTTTCCTGAAAATTGGTCAAAAACTTATTTTCAATGGATGGATAACATTGAACCTTGGTGTATTTCTCGTCAATTATGGTGGGGACACCAAATACCTGCTTGGTACGGACCAGATGGAAAAATCTTTGTTGCTGAAAATGAGGAGGAGTGCAAAATACAAGCAAAAGAGTTCTATTCAAAAGATGTAGAATTAAAAAGAGACGAGGATGTTTTAGATACTTGGTTTTCTTCAGGTCTTTGGCCTTTTGCAACACTAGGTTGGCCTGAAAAAACACCAGAGGTTGAAAAATTTTACCCTACGAGCGTTCTAGTTACAGGTTTTGACATCATATTTTTTTGGGTTGCAAGAATGATTATGATGGGAACTGAGTTTTTAAAAGAAGAACCTTTTAAAAATATATACGTTCACGCTTTAGTTAGAGATGAAAAAGGGCAAAAGATGTCAAAGTCAAAAGGTAATGTAATTGATCCTTTAGAACTTATTGAAAAGTATAGTGCTGATGCATTGAGATTCACTTTATTATCAATGGCATCACCTGGTCGTGATGTAAAATTGTCAGAAGATAGGGTTAAAGGTTATAGAAATTTCTTGAATAAAGTTTGGAATGCTAATAATTTTTTAAGACAAAATGAGTGTAATTTTAGTGACATTAAAAAACCTGAAAATCTTAAATTAACAATTAATAAGTGGATATTATCTGAACTTGTTAAAACTAAAAACGAGACAGAAAACAGTTTAAAAAACTATAGATTTGATGAAGCAGCAAAGAATATTTATCAGTTTGTATGGCATTCATTTTGTGACTGGTATTTAGAGCTATCTAAAACTGTATTTAATTCTAACAACGAAGAAGAAATTAAAGAATTAAGACAAACTTCATCTTATATATTTAGAGAAATTTTAATTATACTTCATCCATTTATCCCATTTGTTACAGAAGAAATATGGTTGAATAATAAGTTAGATAAAAATGGTGATGAATTCTTAATGCAAGCTAATTGGCTGGAGAATGATTATCATGAAAAAAAATCTTATGATGAAATAAATAATATCATTAATTTTATTACCTCTATTAGATCATTTAAAAATGAATTAAATATAAGCCCTGGGTCGTTTATTGAAATTTCAACTGCAAATACAAACAAAGAATATAAAAGCTTTTTATCTTCTAATGAAAATATAATGAAAAAAAATGGAAGAATTAAAAACTTTCATGAAAAAGATTTAGACAAGCCCTCTGCAAGTATAGTCATAGGCGGTGAGTTATTTAAATTATATTTTGATGAAGATGTTGATTTAAATATGATCAAATCAACATTAGAAAAGAAAATTACAAAAATTAGTGAAGAGATGAAAAAAATTGATGTTAGATTGTCAAATAAATCCTTTATGGACCGTGCGCCACAAAATATAGTAGAGCAGGAGAAAAGCAACTTTGCTAATCTTGAAAAAGATGTTAAAAAAATAGAATTAACTCTTAAAGGTTTATAATGAAAAAATTTAATAAGAAAAAATTACCAAGTAGACATACAACAATAGGTGCAGATAAAGCCCCTCAAAGATCATTTTATTATGCAATGGATTTAAAGGAAAAAGATATAGCAAAGCCATTTGTGGGAGTTGTTTCAACATGGAATGAGGCTGCTCCTTGTAATATTAATTTAATGAAACAAGCTCAATCTGTAAAAAAAGGTGTTCAAGCAACCGGTGGAACACCAC
>JACWDU010000037.1 GCA_014653935.1 Pelagibacterales bacterium SAG-MED23
TGCTTCATCTCCAACTGCTAAAACTTGTTTCTTTCCTGCTTGATCAACGATTGCAACAACAGATGGTTCGTTAAGTACAACTCCTTGACCTTTTACAACCACTAAAGTATTTGCTGTTCCTAGATCAATTGCCATATCTTGACTCCACATACCCTTAACTTTGCTAAATAAACCCATTTTATATTCCTTTTACTTTTTGTTCTTCTTGCTCCATCGGAGCAGTTTTATTTCTTTTGATTATCATTTTATTTAAAGCGCTAATGTAAGCATTAGCCGATGCAACTAGTGTATCTGTATCTGCAGCTTGTCCAACTGTTGTTTTTCCATTTTCCTCAATACGAACACTTACAGTTGCTTGGGCGTCCGTACCTTCAGTCACTGCATGAACTTGATATAATTGTAATTTAACTTCATGAGGATAGAGGGTCTTAATACATTTAAATATAGCGTCAACAGGACCATCTCCTGTTTCAGTTGCTGACTTCACATCTCCATTTACATCTAATTTCATATCAGCCTTCTGAGGTTCGCCAGTTCCGGCGTAAACCTTTAGAGATTTTAAAACAATCGTATTTGATTTATTATCGATAACTAAACTATCGTCAACTAAAGCTATAATATCCTCATCATAAATATGTTTTTTCTTATCAGCTAAAATTTTAAATTTACCAAAAGCTGTTTCAATAACATCGTCAGTTAAATCGGCATAACCTAAACTTACTAGTTTATCTTTAAATGCATGTCTGCCAGAATGTTTTCCCATTACTAATGAGGTTTGTTTAACACCAACACTTTCTGGAGTCATAATTTCATAAGTATTTCTGTTTTTTAACATTCCATCTTGATGTATTCCTGACTCATGCGCAAATGCGTTTTTACCAACAATTGCTTTATTATACTGGACTGGAAAACCTGTAACATTAGAAACTAATTTTGATGCTTTACTTAATAAAGTTGTGTTGATTGAAGTTTCAAACGGCATTAAATCATTTCTTGTTCTAATTGCCATAACAACTTCTTCTAATGCCGCATTACCTGCTCTCTCACCAATTCCATTGATCGTACATTCAATTTGTCTTGCACCAGCTTGTACACCGGCTAAAGAATTCGCTACAGCTAAACCTAAATCATTATGACAATGGGTTGAGAGAATAGCTTTATCAATATTTGGAACTTTATTAAGTAGCGTTTCAATAATTTTTGTAAATTCAGAAGGGACTGTGTAACCAACCGTATCTGGAATATTAATTGTCTTTGCTCCTGATTTTATAGCAAGCTCAACTGTTTTACACATATAATCCAAATCTGTTCGTGTTCCATCTTCACACGACCACTCTACATCATCAGTTAAATTTCTTGCATATGATACATGTTCTTTTATAGACTCATAAACCTGTTCAGGGGTTTTATTTAATTTGTGTTTCATATGAAGTGGGCTCGTAGAAATAAAAGTATGAATTCTAAACCTTGGAGCATATTTTAAAGCCTCATAACATCTATCAATATCCTTTTTGGAATGCCTTGCTAATCCACAAGGGATTGATTTTTTTAAAACTTTACTAATTGCAGAGACTGCTTCAAAATCTCCAGGAGAAGCAATGGGAAAACCTGCTTCAATTATGTCGATACCTAGCTCATCAAATACTCTTGAGATTTGAATTTTTTCTTCAAGACTCATCGATGCGCCTGGTGATTGCTCACCATCTCGCATAGTTGTATCAAAAATAAAAACTTTATCTTTATCACTCATAACAAAAATTTTGGAAAATCTATAATACAATCTCTATTAGAAATTGCAAAATGTTTATGATAATTATTAAATTAATTAGCCCTTATCGCTATCAACTAATTTTTTCTTACTAATCCAAGGCATCATAGCTCTAAGATTAGCTCCAACTTTTTCAACTGGATGTTCAGCTAGCTTAGCTCTCGTTGCAAGGAAATTCTTTTGTCCATTTTCACATTCTTTCATCCAATCTTTAGTAAATTTACCTGATTGAATGTCAGCCAAAACTTCTTTCATTCTTTTCTTGGTTTCCTCTTTATTTACTATTCTTGGTCCAGATTGATACTCACCATATTCAGCAGTATTTGAAATGGAATAATTCATATTTGCTATTCCGCCTTCATAAATTAAATCCACTATTAATTTTACCTCATGTACTGTTTCAAAATATGCCATCTCAGGTTCATAACCAGCTTCAGTTAAAGTTTCATATCCATTTTTAATCAATTCAACCAAACCTCCTAGAGACATTACTGCTATTTCACTAGTACCGCCTCCTATATCAACTACCATTGACCCTG
>JACWDU010000038.1 GCA_014653935.1 Pelagibacterales bacterium SAG-MED23
TTTACTTTTTTAGTTATAATTTCCCTTTTAATATCAAGTCCATGAATATCGATCAAATCATTAATTTTAAGTTTAGTAGAGCTTTTAATTTTTCTTTTATTAAGCTTGATTTTTCCACTTCTTAAACTTCTTTCTATTAAACTTTGAGGTATGGTCTCAAAATATTTTCTAAGAAATCTATCAATACGCATATCAACATACGTAGTATCTACGTTGATAGTTTTTTTCATAATGATTGTCTATTAGGCTGTAGCTTCTTTTGGTGCGTCTATTTTTTTTTCAGCAGGCTTATTTGTGACAGCTTTCTTTTTATCGACCTTTTTTGCTTCTATATCACGATCTACAAATTCAATAACTGCCATTGGTGCATTATCACCATATCTAAATCCGGCTTTAATTATTCTCGTATATCCACCTTTTCTATTTTCGTATCTCTTTGATAAAGTTTTTCTCACCTTGCTGGCAGATCCTTCATCTTGGAGTTTAGAAATTAGTGTTCTTGTATTTTGTAGACTATCTTTTTTACCTAAGGTTATTATTTTATCTGCTTGAGGTTTTAACACCTTGGCTTTAGGCAAAGTTGTAGTAATCTGCTCATATTTAATTAAAGAATTAAGCATATTCTTTATTAAAGCTTTCCTGTGCTCTGATGTTCTATTTAGTTTTTTATAACCAAATTTATGTCTCATTAAATAGCTTCCTCAAGTTTTTTGGATAATTCAGCTATGTTATCAGGAGGCCAATTTGGTATTTCCATACCTAAATATAATGACATACCAGTTAATACTTCTTTTATTTCATTAAGAGATTTTCTTCCAAAATTAGGGGTTCTGAGCATCTCTCCCTCGGACTTTTGAACTAAATCACCAATATAAATTATATTATCATTTTTTAAACAGTTCATTGATCTAACAGAAAGTTCTAGTTCATCAACTTTTCTTAGTAAATTTTTATTAAATTCAGGTTCTGTTGGTTGCTCTCTTACAATTACTTCTTGTGGTTCATCAAAATTTACAAACATTCCAAGCTGGTCTTGGAAAATTCTAGCAGAATAAGCAACAGCATCTTCTGCTGAAATCGATCCATTTGTTTCAACCTCCATAGTAAGTTTATCATAATCAAGTGCTTTTCCTTCTCTAGCAGTACTTATCGAATATGAAACTTTCTTAACAGGACTGAATAGCGAGTCTATTGCTATTAGTCCTAAAGGTGGTTCCTCTGGCTTATTCATATCAGCTGATACATAGCCCTTACCATTGCTAACAGTCATTTCCATGTGAAAGTTTGTATTTTCGTCTAGATTACAAATGACTAATTCAGGGTTCAATATTTCTATATCCGCGGATGTTGTTATATTTGAAGCTTTGATCTCACCAGGACCTTTGGCATCTAAAATTAATTTATTAATAGTTTCAGAATTACTTTTTAAAGCAAGTGATTTTATATTTAAAACAATATCTGTAACATCTTCTCTTACACCTTTTATTGAAGTAAATTCGTGTAGAACCCCATCGATTTGTATTGCTGTAACCGCAGTTCCTCTTATTGATGATAAAAGTATTCGTCTTAGTGAGTTACCCAAGGTAAGCCCGTAACCTTTTTCTAAAGGTTCTGCAATTATTTTTGCATAAGATTTGTCATCACTGATATTTACATCTAGTTTTGGTGGTTTGATAAGTGATTTCCAATTTTTAATATTAACTTCAGTTGTCTCCATTTATACTCTCCTTTTTTTTGGCGGTCTTGAACCATTATGTGGCATTGGTGTTGTATCTTTAATAGAAATAATTTTAAATCCTCTTGCTTGTAAAGCTCTTAAAGCGGTTTCTCTTCCTGAACCAGGTCCTTTAACTTCAACAGATAAAATTTTCATTCCAACTTCTAAGGCTTTCGCTGCGGCCGCATCAGCAGCTACCTGAGCAGCATAAGGAGTTGATTTTCTAGACCCCTTAAAACCTTTTTGTCCTGCAGAAGCCCAAGATATAACATTACCATTTGTGTCTGCGATTGAAACTATTGTATTGTTAAATGTAGACTGAACATAAGCTATACCATTTAAGATATTTTTTTTATTTTTTTTCCAGTAATAAAATCGCATTCTCGTATTTTA
>JACWDU010000039.1 GCA_014653935.1 Pelagibacterales bacterium SAG-MED23
TAGATATAATGTCTGTAATATTATATTTATTATTTTTAATTAAATATAAAGCATTATTAATATCTTCTTTATTTTTAAATGAGAATTTTTCAATTTTTTTCCCATCTAGTTGAGTAATAGATGTATTTATATTTAGATTTTCCTTTGTTAAGAAATTTAGATTAAGTGTCCAAAATTCTTCTGGTTTAAAAACTTCTATTTCGTGTTCTCTTTCAGTTAATAATCATGAGCATCTTCTTTTGACCTCATTGACCTCGTTTCATTTTTTTATCTTTAAGAAGTTTTTTTTCATTTAAAAACTCTTTGACATGCCAAGCGATTGCTTCACCTTCTCGATCTGGATCAGTAGCTAAAATAATTTTTACTGAATTTTTGGCAGTATCTGTAATTTCTTTTAAATATTTTTTTGAGAAACTGTCTACTTCCCAAATCATTTTAAAAGAATTTTCTGGATCAACAGAACCATTTTTTGAAGGGAGGTCTCTAATATGACCATAACTTGCTAAAACGGTGTAATCTGAACCTAGATATTTATTTATAGTTTTAGCTTTCGCGGGACTTTCAACAATTACAAGATTCATAAATAGTCAAACTACTTATTACTATTAATCTGTCAATTTAATAAATTTTACTCTTGGTTTCTTCTTTGTTTATTAATCTTTTTATATTTTCCCTATGTGTATAAAAAATTAAAACAAACATAATGATGAAAAATACTATGTTACCATGATCCACGATTAACATGCAGATTGGTATTGAAATTGAAGCAAATAATGAGGATAGAGATGAATATTTTGATATCAAAAAAGTTAAAATCCAAACAATCGCAAAAACTACTGCATAATAAATATTTATTGAAATCAAAATCCCAACATAAGTTGCAACACCTTTACCACCTTTAAATTTTAGCCAAACAGGGAATAAATGTCCTAAAAATGCACAAAGTGCTGATATATACATCAAATCTGGATAATTGAACTTTATGTAGATAACAGGCACAACAGCTTTTGCTATATCTAAAATAAGAGTTAAATAACCCAATGTCTTATTGCCAGTTCTTAAAACATTTGTAGCACCAATATTTCCAGATCCTAAATCTCTAATATCTTTTTTAGTAAAAGTTTAGTAAATAAAAATCCAAAAGGAATAGACCCAAATAGATAAGATATCAAAGCTGTTAATAAATAATCCATTATTCAGATTTAAATAATTCTTCACCACTAACAAATGTGCTTATTACTTTACCTTGAAGTTTTTTGCCTTCAATAGGAGTATTTTTTGATTTTGATATCAATTTTTCTTTTCTAACAACCCAAGGTTTATTAATATCTACAATACAAAAATCGGCATCGCTTCCTGTTGATAAGTTACCCTTATTGATTTTAAGTATTTCTGCGGGCTTTGATGTTAAAGCTTTTATTATAGTTTCTAAGTCCACTGATCCATTATGATATAATTCTAAGCTTAATGGTAATAAAGTTTCTATACCTGAAGCACCAGTCTCAGCTTGTGCAAAAGTTAATCTTTTATTTTCTTCATCTTCTGGTTTATGGTCTGAAACAATAACATCGATTGTTCCATCATTTAATCCCTGAACTAAAGCATTTCTATCAGTTTCTGTTCTTAATGGAGGTGATAGCTTCAAAAAAGTTTTGAAATCTCCAATATCATTTTCATTTAAAGATAAATTGTTTATAGAAACACCACAGCTGAAATTAACTTTGTTCTTTCTTTCTCTGATTATATCTACAGAATTTGTAGATGAAATTTGTGATATATGATACCTACAATAATTATATTCAAGTAATGTTAGGTCTCTCTCGATAATCAGCAACTCTGCACTAATAGGAATCCCTTGCAAGCCAAGTTTTGTTGCAATGATCCCATCATTAATCATTCCATATTTTGATAATTCTGCATCTTCTGCATGTTGTATTATTAATGATTTTAAATCTGATGCGGAATTCATAATTCTATTCATGATTCTAGGATTTTGAATAGTTTTTACCCCATCTGTAAATCCAATTATTCCTTTGCTCTGTAATAGTCCAAACTCAGTCATATTTTCACCTACTGTACCAATAGTAAGTGCTGCAGTTGGAAATATAT
>JACWDU010000004.1 GCA_014653935.1 Pelagibacterales bacterium SAG-MED23
CTCAATTTTTCCAGTCAATTGAGCAATTTGAACTTCTGAAGATCCAGTATCCTTGTCATGGATTTGAAGTTCTTTTACTTTTTCTTTCATTCAGAGACAAAATCTAGAAGTTTAGCTTCTTTAAAAAGAGCAAAACAAAAAGAAAATAGAAGTTTAAATCAAGAAGATTATAAAGATAGCTTTTCTCAAGTCAAAAGAGAAGTAAATCTTCCAGAAGTAATAACAATCAAAGAACTGGCAAACAGAATGGCTGAGCAATCCAGCAGTATTATTAAACATTTGCTTGGAATGGGAGTAACAGTAACAATAAATAATACAATAGATGCAGATACAGCAGAATATTTAGTTAAAGAATTTGGCCATAACCCTATAAGAGAGACAAAGGCTGAAGAAATAATTGAAAAAATAAAAGAGGTAAAATCAGAAAATTTACAGAACCGACCGCCAATAGTTACAGTTATGGGACACGTTGATCATGGTAAAACATCAGTTTTAGACGTATTAAGGAAAGCCAATGTAGTTTCAGGAGAGTTTGGAGGTATAACTCAACACATTGGAGCTTATCAGATAAATCACGAAAATAATAAAATAACATTTATTGATACACCGGGACACGCAGCATTTACAGAGATGAGAGCAAGAGGCTCTAAGTTAACAGATATTGTAATTTTAGTTGTAGCAGCAGATGATGGTGTTAAACCACAAACTATAGAGTCTATAAAACATGCAAAGGCAGCAAAAGTACCAATAGTTGTTGCCATTAATAAATGTGATCTACCAGAGGCAGACCCACAGAAAATAAAAAATCAACTTTTAGAATATGAGCTAATTGCCGAAGATTTATCTGGTGATACTTTAATGGTGGAAATTTCAACAAAAACTAAAAATAATTTAGATAAGTTAGTAGAATCTGTTTTATTGCAAGCGGAATTACTAGATTTAAAAACAGATTTTGAAACAAATGCCAAAGGTATAGTTTTAGAGTCAAAAATAGACATTGGAAGAGGTCCAGTTGCAAACATTGTTGTAACTGCAGGTACTCTAAAAAAAAGGAGATTATTTTGTTAGTGGATTAAAATGGGGGAAAGTAAGAGCAATAATAAATGACCAAGGTAAAAATATTGATATTGCTGAACCAGCTACACCAATTGAGATTATTGGTATTAATGGTGCAGCAAAATCTGGAGATGATTTTATAGTTTTGTCGAATGAAAAAGAGGCCAAATCTCTTTGTGAAGCAAGAGTTGAAGAGTCAAAAGATGATAAAATACCTCTTAATTTCGTCACGCAAGATTCTGCTTTTCAGAACTCAGTATCAGAGGAATTAAATATAATTATTAAGTCCGATGTTCATGGATCATCTGAAGCAATCAAAAATGCAATAGACCAAATTAAACATGATGAAGTAAAACCAAAAATACTTCTTTCTGATATAGGAATGGTCACTGAAACAGATGTGACTTTGGCAAAGGCTTCAAATGCTGTAATAGTTGCCTTCAATGTTAAACCAAGTAAAGAGGCAAAGAAAAGAGCTGAGCAAGAAAAAATTTCAATTTCCTCTTATAACATAATCTATGAAGTACTAGACTTTATAAAAGCGAAAATGGCAGGATTATTATCTCCAGATGTACAAGAAACAATTATTGGAAGTGCAGAAATTCTTGAAATTTTTAAGGTTTCGAAAGTAGGGAAGGTAGCAGGATCAAAAGTAGTCGAGGGAGAAATAACGCAGAACTCGAGTGCAAGAGTTATTAGAGATGGAACTATTATATTTAATGGCAAAATTGGTTCTATATTTAGAGAAAAAGATCAAACTAAACAGGTGTCAGCTGGTTTAGAATGTGGAATTACCCTAAAAGATTTCGCTGACTATCAAAAAAAAGATATTATAGAGGTTTATAATTCAACAACTACCGAAAGAACAATTTAAATGAAACACTTAGGTAAACCCTTAACACAAAGACAACTAAGAGTTGGTGAAATGATAAAACAAGCTTTGGGTATGCTTTTTATAAGAGATGAAGCCAAAATACCGAATTTATCTACAAAGGAAGTTACCGTTACAGAAGTTAGAATGTCACCAGATCTAAAAATAGCCAAAATATTTGTGATGCCATTAGGAGGAAAAAATACTGAGGAAATTATAGAAAAATTAAAAATATCATCATTTATGATTAGAAAAGTTTTATCAAAAAAAATTATAATGAAGTTTTTACCAAAGCTTTTTTTTGTAAAAGATGATTCTTTTGATTATGCAGAAAAAATAGAAAATTTAATTAAACAAACAAATAAATAAAGGAAAAAATGAAAGAAAAAGTAAAAGAACTTCAAATCCATGACAAGGATACTGGATCTTCAGAAGTTCAAATTGCTCAATTGACTGGAAAAATTGAGAGTCTATCAAAACATATAAAACAATTCAAGAAGGACAAACATTCTTCTGTTGGCCTCTTGAGAGCAGTAAATAGAAGAAAAAAATTATTAGACTATTTAAAGAAAAATAATATGGAGTCTTATAAAGCAGTATTAACAAAATTAAATTTAAGGAAGTAAATGTTTAAAGTAGTAAAAAAAGAAATAGAAGTAAGTGGAAAAAAATTAAGTTTAGAGACTGGCAAAATAGCAAGGCAAGCAGATGGAGCCATTATAGCTCAATGTGGTGAAACTGTTATCTTAGCTACAGTTGTTGGAGCAAAGAAAGTAAATCCTGATATGGATTATTTTCCATTATCTGTCAATTATCAAGAAAAATATTATGCTGGTGGAAAAATCCCTGGTGGTTATTTTAAGAGAGAAGCAAGACCAACCGAGAGTGAAACATTAATTTCGAGGTTAATCGATAGACCAATTAGACCTTTGTTTCCCGATGCATTTAAAAATGAAGTACAGTTGTTACCGACAGTAATTTCATACGATGCTGAAAATCAACCAGACATTTTAGCAATCACTGCTTCATCAGCAGCTTTAGCTATCTCGGGAATGCCATTTATGGGTCCTGTTGGAGCTTCTAGAGTTGGCTTTATTGAAGGAAAGTACGTACTTAACCCATCTAAAAAAGAATTAGAAAATTCTAAGTTAGATCTTGTTGTGGCTGGAACTAAAGATGCAGTACTAATGGTCGAGTCTGAAGCAAATGGATTGACAGAACAAGAAATGTTAGATGCTGTGAAGTTTGGACACGAAGGATTTGTTCCAGTAATAGAAATGATCGAAGAATTAGCGAAGGAATGTAGAAAACCTGAGTGGACTGTTGAGAAGAAAGATCTTTCAGAAGTAAAAAAGAAATTAGAAGATGAATTTACTGAAGATTTAAAGAAAGCATTTTCTACAAGAGATAAACAAGATAGATCTAATCAAATTTCTGAAGTTACTGAGAAAGCTAAGAAACTTTATGAAGAGAATGAGGACTACTCAGACTTAGATGTAAACTCACAACTCAAAAATTTAGAAAAATCTATAGTAAGAACTGATATTCTTAAAAACAAAAACCGTATTGATGGAAGAGGGCTTGCAGATGTAAGACCTATCATGTGTGAAGTTGGAGTTTTACCAAGAGCTCACGGTTCAGCATTATTTACTAGAGGAGAAACTCAAGCAATTGTGGTTACCACTCTAGGAACTAGTGATGATGAACAACGTTTAGAGAGTTTGGATGGACAACATAGAGAAAGATTTATGCTTCATTATAACTTTCCTCCTTTTTCAGTAGGTGAAACTGGAAGAATTGGAACTGGTAGAAGAGAAGTTGGTCATGGAAAATTAGCATGGAGGGCAATTAATTCGTCATTACCTTCAAAAGAAACGTTCCCATACACTTTTAGAATTGTATCTGAGATAACTGAGTCTAATGGATCTTCTTCAATGGCTTCAGTTTGTGGTGCATCTCTTGCACTTATGGATGCAGGTGTTCCAATAAAAGAGCCGGTTGCAGGTATTGCCATGGGTCTAATTAAAGAAGGGGATGATTTTAGTGTTCTATCTGACATTTTAGGTGATGAAGATCATTTAGGTGATATGGACTTTAAAGTTGCTGGAACTAAAGATGGTATTACATCACTACAAATGGATATTAAGATTACAGGTATTACATTTGAGATAATGGAGCAGGCTTTAAACCAAGCTAAAGATGGAAGAATTCACATTCTTGGTGAAATGAACAAAGCTTTAAGCGAGTCTAGAGCTGAGGTTGGAAAACACACTCCCAAAATGGAACAAGTTACTGTTGATAAAAAAGATATTGCAGCTGTTATTGGAAAAGGTGGTGCTACAATCAGAGAGATTGTTGAAAAATCAGGTGCTAAAGTTGATGTTAACGATGAAGGTGTAGTAACAGTTGCTGCTCCTGATGAAGAGTCTAGAAATATTGCTATGCAAATGATCAAAGATATAACTGCTAAAGCTGAATTAAATAAAATTTACAGTGGGAAAGTTATGAAAATTATGGAATTTGGTGCATTTGTTAATTTCTTAGGTAAACAGGATGGTCTTGTTCATATTTCAGAACTTGCTCCTAAAAGAGTAGAAAAAGTTACTGACGTAGTTAAAGAAGGAGACGAAGTAAAAGTTAAAGTGATTGGTTTTGATAGAGGTAAAGTTAAACTTTCTATGAAACAAGCTGCTGAATAATCAGTAACTTAAGTTAAAATTCTAAACCCCTGGAATGAATGTTCTGGGGGTTTTTTTATGGGGCACCTAGCAACAGAACGCCCCTTCTCCAGTTTATATTAACTTGACATTTCTTATCAAATCACTTTATAGGTGCTCTATTGTTAGTTTTTTCTAATAATAAAGTTAAATAAAAAAGAAAGAAAATAAAATGAGTATAAACGGAAAAGTTAAATGGTTTAATGCAACTAAAGGATATGGTTTCATTGAAAGAGAAGATAAAGAAAAAGATGTTTTTGTACACACTTCGGCAGCCCAAGCTGCGGGTTTTGAGTTAAACGAAGGCGATGCATTAACATTTGAAGTTGAGAACGGCGAAAAAGGTCCTTCAGCAGTTAATCTGCAAAAAGCTTGATCAGATTTCAATAAATTTCAAACACACTTGGGGTGGAACTTTAAAAAATTATAAAATTTAATTTCTCCCCCCAATAGATATAGGTTGATTTTTAGGGCACCTGGCAACAGAACCCCTTAATTACTAACTCTCTGGGACGAAAAGCAAGCAAAGACCATTACTACAATATCTTTTTCCACCATCAGGCCCGTCATTGAAAACATGACCATGATGAGCACCGCAGTTTGAACAAGAATATTCAGTTCTTTTCATTCCAAATGAATAGTCAGTTTTTGTTACAAATACACCAGGTAGTGCCTCTGTAAAAGATGGCCAACCAGTTCCACTATCAAATTTTTTAACAGACTCAAATAATTTTACACCACAGTTTGCACAATGATATGACCCTTTTCTTTTCTCGTAATTTAATTCACTAGTGCCTGCACGCTCAGTACCCTCATCAAACATTATAATTTTTTGCTCATTTGTAAGGTCAGGATTTATTATATTGTATTCACTCTCATCTTTTTTTAATTTTTTTTTAAAGCCCACTATGTTGTTGGCTAAAGAGGTTAATGGATAAAATATAAAACCTAATATAGAAGCCCCAGCAATTTTCAAAAACTTTCTTTTCACAATAATTGTTTATTAGTTATTTATTTTTTTTCCCAAGCTTATTTATTAAAAATAAAGCAACTGCAGTCAATAGGGCAAAAACTTCTAGTGCATGACCAGAACCCTCAAGAATTAATTGAACAAAAATAAATATTATACAAACTACAAACCAAACTAAAATTAGCATAATAATAAACTCTTAAGATATATTTTTTGGATCTGGCATACCTACTTTATTATAACCAGCATCAACATAATGAATTTCACCTGTAACACCACCTGCCATATCACTTAGAAGATATAATGCTGAGTTTCCAACATCTAAATTATCAACATTTCTTTTTAAAAATGAATGATCAGCATTCCATTTGTATAAGAATTTGGCATCTCCGATGGCTGATGCCGCCAAAGTCTTTATTGGACCGGCACTTATTGCGTTAACTCTTATGCCTTTAGCCCCCAAATCTCTTGCTAAGTATTTAACACTAGACTCTAATGCTGCCTTACAAACTCCCATAACATTGTAATTAGGGATAGCTTTATTAGCCTCATAGCTAAGTGTAATCAAACTGCCACCCTCTTTCATAACTTTTGAAGCTTCTTTTGCAACTTCAGTAAATGAAAAGCATGAAATCAGCATACTTCTTAAAAAATTTTCTCTTGTTGTATTTAGATATTCTCCTGAAAGCTCAGATTTATCTGAAAAAGCAATTGCGTGAACAACAAAATCTATTCCTCCCCACTGAGATTTAATATCTTCAAATAATTTTACTACTTCTTCTTTTTTTTCAACATCACAACTAAATGTAACGTTAGAGTTCAGCTTTTCTGCTAAAGGAATAACTCTTTTTTTAAGAGCATCACCCAAATAAGTAAAAGCCAATTCAGCACCTGCCTCTGCTAGTTTCTGGGAAATACCCCATGCAATAGATCTTTCATTAGCAACACCCATTATCAGTCCCTTTTTACCCTTCATTAAAGACATAATTAGACTTTCTCAAATACTAGAGTCGCATTTGTTCCGCCAAAACCAAAACTATTAGACATGACAGTATTTAATGTTGCTTCTGTTTCTGTTTTTGCAACTATTGGAAATTTTTTAGCCTCTTCATCCATTTCGTTAATGTTAGCTGAACCAGTAATAAAGTTATTTTTCATCATAATTAGACAATATATTGCTTCATGCACTGATGCAGCCCCTAATGGATGGCCTGATAAAGATTTAGTTGAACTAATCTTTGGAATTTCATTTCCAAAAGCTTCTTTAACAGCATTTAATTCCGTAATATCCCCAACTGGTGTAGAGGTTCCATGAGTATTTATATAATCAATTTTATTCTTAGAAGTTGCCATAGCCATTTGCATACATCTCACTGCTCCTTCGCCTGAAGGTGCTACCATATCATAACCATCTGAAGTTGCTCCATAACCTGTTAATTCTGCGTATATTTTAGCCCCTCTAGCTTTTGCATGTTCATATTCTTCTAAAACAAGTACCCCAGCGCCTCCAGCAATTACAAAACCATCTCTAGTTTTGTCATAAGCTCTCGATGCTTTCTCAGGTGTATCATTATATTTTGAAGATAATGCAGTCATTGCATCAAACATAGCAGTCATTGCCCAGTGTATCTCTTCGCTACCACCTGCAAAAACAATATCTTGTTTTCCCATTTGGATAAGTTCCATAGAATTTCCAATACAGTGACCACTCGTTGCACAGGCTGAACTCATCGTATAGTTAGTACCCTTAATTTTAAAAGGAACGGCAAGTGTTGCCGACGCGGTACTCGCCATAGTTCTAGGCACAATAAATGGTCCCATTAATTTTGGAGTTTTTGCTCTAGTTTTATCGGCTGCCAAAATAACATTTTCGATTGAGGGTCCACCTGAACCCATAACAATTCCTGTTTTAAAATTACTTACATCGCTCTCTTCTAATCCAGAGTCTTCGATTGCTTCTTTCATAGCAATATAATTGTAAGCAGATCCTGAACCCATAAATCTAATAGTTTTTCTATCTATGTGATCCTCAAGTTTTATATTAGGCTTTCCATGAATATGGCTTTTAAGATTATGTTCTTTATATTCCTCTGCAAAAGAAATTCCCGATTTAGTATTTAATAAAGATTGATGAACTTCTTCTTGATTATTTCCAAGACATGAAACAATTCCCAAACCTGTGATTACTACTCTTCTCATTATTTAAATAATCCTACTTTTAAACTGTCTGCAGAGTATATCTTTTTATCATCCGCAAGAAGTATACCATTTGCGAGTCCAACTGTTGTTTCACCTTTAATCAATATTCTTTTCATATCAATAATATATGTTGCCATTTTAACATTTTTTAAAACCTCTCCTGTAAATTTTACAGTACTAACTCCCAAAGCTCTTCCTCTCCCAGGATTTCCGAGCCAACCTAAATAAAAACCAACTAACTGCCACATGGCATCTAAACCCAAACATCCAGGCATTACTGGATCCTCTTTAAAGTGACAATCAAAAAACCATAAATCTTCTTTTATATCAAGTTCAGCTTTCATAATTCCTTTATCAAAAGCACCGTTTTTTTCACTTATTTCAGTTATTCTATCAAACATTAGCATTGGAGGAGAAGGTAATTTTGCGTTGCCTGGGCCAAAAAGGTCGCCATTTGCGCAGCTTATTAGCTCATCATAATTAAAGGAACTTTTTTTCATAATTATGTAACCTTATTACTTGATTTAAGCACATTATAATATAATTTTTCTATATAATTATTGTAATTAGTAATGATTTACGATCCAAAATACGAAAACAAATTAAGAGAATCTGGCTTAAGACCAACTAAACAAAGAATAAAAATTTGTGAGGTTTTATTTAATTCAACTGAGACGTTTCATTTTACTATTAAAGATTTAGTTAAAATCATTGAAAACCAAGCAAATATTAGAGTTTCTCTCGCAACTGTCTATAATACTGTGCATGCTTTTAATAAAAAGGGATATCTAAAAGAAATACCAATAAACTCATCCCAAAGCTACTATGATACGAACATAAGCCATCATCATCATTTCTTTGACGAAGATGAAAATAAATTGATTGACATAGATCAAAACGATGTTGATGAAGTAATGATCAAAAAAACAATACCTGGAAAAAAGATTAAATCTATAGAAGTCATAGCTAAAATTGTAACTGATAACTAATCTCAAAAATAATTCATTAATATCAGTTATTTATAACATACATTAAAATCATTCTAATCTGTTGACATATTTTTTAGAGACATTATATACAGATTAACCATGATGATCCCAGAAGTTACATTTAAAACAAGAGTAGGAGACAATGAAATCCTAGGTGGAGCCTGTGCAATAGGTGGAGAATGGAAAAATATTACAACAAATGAGTTATTCAAAAATAAGAAGATAGTTTTATTTTCATTGCCTGGTGCATTTACGCCTACTTGTTCTTCACAACAGTTACCTGGTTACGAAATTAAATACGAAGAGTTAAAAAAATATGTAGATGAGGTTTATTGTTTATCAGTAAATGACGCATTTGTTATGAATGCTTGGTTTAAGGATCAAAAAATATCAAAAGTAAAACCAATTGGAGATGGAGAGGGTAAATTTACTGAAGGTATGGGAATGCTTGTTAAAAAACCTAAACAGGGGTTTGGATCAAGATCATGGAGATATTCTGCACTAATTGACAACTGTACTGTAGTTAAAAAATTTGTTGAAGAAGGAAAAAATGATGAAAGTAAAGACGGAGATCCTTTTACGATAAGTGATGTAGATACTATGCTTAATTATTTAAAAAATAATTAATTCATAATTCCCCAAATATTATCATCTTTTTTAATCCAACCTGAATAATCGCCTGTTTTAATATTACACCATTTTTCCTCACATTTAATAATCTTCAAAAGACGACCTTGGTCTAATTTAGCTAATGGTCTTGAATATTTTGTTGGTTTTTTAAATAGAATTTTTTCATTTGTAGAAATTAATGAGCGAGAAGGTCTAAGTTGAGAAACATGAATCCAGCCACTATTTTTTTTATGATCAATAATTCTTCTGAAATTTTCTTTTTTATCAATTACCTTGAGAGGCAATTCTATCTTTCTATAAACATATTTAATTGGATAATCAAAGCTAGGACCATATCTAACATTTACTTTTTTATTTTTTAACATTAGAAAATAATTATTTTCTTCAGCGATCGAGGAAATTGGCAAAAGAAAAAGAAAGACTATTAAATATTTTCGCATATGCACCCTTTTCTTTTTTTAAATAATGCTTTTCTAAATTTAAGATTTAATAAATCTATAATTAAAATATGTGAATTTAAATTCTTACCAACATTTAAAATTGCCTTCAAAACCTCATTAGCTTGTAGGCTTCCAGTAACAACTGCTGTTGATCCTAATATACCATCCGTCTCACAATCCAGAACTCCTTCAGACGGCTCCCCTTGGTAAAAACATTTTAAACAGGGGCTTTTCTTTAAATTAAAATCAAATGTAAAAATATGTCCCTCAAATTTACTTATAGCTCCAATTATCAGTTTTTTTTTATATTTTAGTGAAAATTTATTTAAAAGGAATTTTGCTTTAAAGTTATCTGTACCATCAACAATGACATCATATAATTTTAAGATTTTTCCAAGATTTTTATCTTCTGCTTTATCTCTATAAATTTTTACTTTTACATTTTTATTAATTTTACTAATTTTTTTTTTTAATATACTTACTTTATATTTTCCAACATCATCAGAAGTAAACATAACTTGTCGATGTATATTTGATATACTAACCTTGTCATGATCCAACATTCCTATTTCACCAATGCCCGCACGAGAAAGTAAGTCAATAACTGGTGACCCTAAACCACCACACCCTACAACCAGAACTTTAGAATTTTTGATTTTACTTTGACCTAAAATTCCAACTTTTTTTAATATAATCTGTCTTGAATATCGCTCTAGGTCTTTATTGTTAAACATTTACTATTTACCAGTAGATCCAAATCCTCCAGACCCTCTAATTGTCTCTGGCAATTCATTTGTTTCTTCAATTTCTACTTTTAAAATGGGCATCAAAACCATTTGAGCAACTCTATCTTCATCATTTACAGTAAATTCATATTTACCATGGTTAAATAAAATAATTTTTAGCTCTCCTCTGTAATCGCTATCAATTGTACCTGGTGTATTTAATACGCTGATGCTTGATTTTGCGGCAAGACCAGATCTTGGTCTAATTTGAACCTCTGTATCTTCAGGAATTGCAATTGCAATCCCTGTTGGTATCAATTTAGACTCATTTGGTTTGATTGTTATTGGCTCACTTAAGCACGCCATTAGATCCATGCCTGAAGATCCATCAGTTTTATAACTTGGAAGTTTTGTTTTTTGGTTAAGTCTCTTAAATAGAACTTTTACCATTAGTTAATTAAGCTCAGAGATAACTCTATCTACTATCTCAGATGCTATTAAAGATTTTCTTTTCTTTAATAATTTTTCAGTTTCTTTATTTTTATAAAATATAGAAACTTCATTATCTTCAGAGTCAAAACCTATTGTTTTATCAGAAATATCATTTGCAATAATCCAATCACAATTTTTTTGATCTAATTTTTTTTTTGAATTAATCTCAATATCTTGAGTTTCAGCTGCAAATCCAATTGTAATTTTTGGTCTAAGAGAATTATGATTTGATATATTAGATAAAATATCAATATTTTTTTCTAATTTAAGATCGAAATTTTCATTTTTTTTTATTTTTTCACTTTTAATTTCTTTCACTTTAAAATCAGCTACGGCCGCATTAAAAATAGCAACATCTGTTGGGAGATTATCAAGAGTTTCTCTGAACATTTCTTCTGCTGTTTTAACTGAAATAAATTTTACTCCTTCAACTGGGTCTAAATTTGTTTCCCCAGAAATAAGTGTTGTTTCAAAACCGTTATCTCTTAATGATTTTGCAATTTCATAACCTTGTTTTCCACTTGATTTATTAGATATATATCTTACTGGATCTATAAACTCTTTAGTAGGACCAGCTGTAACTAAAGCTTTATATTTTTTATTTCTCTCAATATTCGTAAAATAATTTTCTATACATTTTAAGATATATGTAGGTTCTGACATTTTTCCTTTTCCGTATTCTCCACAAGCCATATCCCCGATTTCAGGACCAATTATCTTATATCCATAACTTCTTAACTTTAATAAGTTATCTTTCGTTGATTGATGTTCCCACATTCTTACATTCATAGCAGGTACTAAAAATACTTGTTTATTCGATGCTAAAACTGCAGTGCTAGCAAGGTCATCTGTTAAACCATAGCTTAGTTTTGAGATTGTATTAGCTGTTGCTGGCACAATTAAAATTAAATCGGCCCATCTAGAAAGCGAAATATGATCCATTTCTGCCTCATTTTCTGCACTAAATATATCCTCATATACTTTCTCTTGAGATAGCGATGAAATAGACAAAGGTGTTACAAAGTTTTTACCACTCTTTGTAAGTATTGTTTTAACACTTACATCTCTTTTTTTTAAACCTCTTATCACCTCTAGGCTTTTATAAGCAGAAATTCCACCACATATAATTAGAAGTATTTTTTTATTTTTCATGAAAAGAATTAAAATACCAATAGAGTTAAAATTACAAGAGATAATAAACCAATAATTGATTGATTTCTAAATGACTTCATCTCTTCTTTTTTAGTATTTAATTCGTTATATGAGTTTGAATTTTGGGGTATTTGACCACTTGCTAGAAAATTAAGAGCTTGGTTTGCTTTATCCATCACTTCGGGTAAATTTGGAAGACGCTTTAATACTTCTACAGAGTCTTTTAATGTTTCATTTATTGAATTAATAGGATCTTTTGTTTCTTTTAACCATTTTTCTAAAACAGGTTTCGACGTCTCCCATATATTTGTTTCAGGGTTTAATCTTCTTGCAACTCCTTCAACTACCACCATCGTTTTTTGTAACATAAGTAATTGAGGTTGAGTCTGCATATTAAATTTTTCAGTAACATCAAAAAGTTGTTTTAAAAGCTTACCACCTGAAATATTTTTAATGGAGTGACCGAAAATTGGTTCACCAATTGATCTTAATGCTTGAGCAAGATCATTGACAGGTACATTTTTTGGAACTAGCCCAGCTGCAAGATGAACTTCTGCAACTTTCTTGTAATCTCTTTGTATAAAACCAAATAAAATCTCAGCTAAAAATCTCTTACTTATATTATCTAGTCTTCCCATAATTCCAAAATCTATAGGAACAATTTGACCACTTTCATTTACAAAAATATTTCCTTGATGCATATCTGCATGAAAAAAGCCATCTCTTACTGCGTGTCTTAAAAAATGTTGAATTATATCAGAGGCAATTTTTTTTGTATCAATTGATCTTTTCTCTAGCTCCTCGGCTTCTCTAATTGACACTCCATCAATCCAATCAAGTGTCATTATATTTTCACTTGTATAATCCCAATAAATCTTAGGTACCTCAAAACCTGCATCATTTTTGGTATTTTCCGCATATTCATTGGCTGCAGCTGCCTCAAATCTTAAATCCATTTCAAGACTAGTAATTTCTTTCAACAAAAAAACTACCTCAACCAATTTTAATCTTTTAGTTTTTTTGATTAATGACTCAATAACATATGCAAAAAGCATCAAAGCATCCACTTCTTCATTAAAAATCTTTTTAATATCTGGTCTTAATATTTTTATTGCTACGTTTTTAATAACTCCATCATCATTTATTTGAGCTTTGTGTACTTGAGCAATAGAGGCAGCTGCAACTGGTTCACTAATATTAATTATTGAATTATATAGTTCATCACCTAAATCTTTTCTAATCATTTCTTTTGCTTTTGATTGTGAAAAAGGTGGAAGCTTGTCTTGTAAATTTTCTAATTCCTTCGATAGTTCATCGCCTATTATATCTGGTCTCGTAGCTAAGAATTGCCCTAACTTTATAAATGTCGTACCCATAGATGCTAGGGAATTTGATAATTTTTCACCTTCATTTAAATTGTCGAATGATTCATTTCTTTTTGTAAAAGAAAAAGAAAGTAATTTAAATATTATGCTTACTAATAAAGGTGGTTTATTAAATTTCGATACAATATTTAAAGCATCAGATTTAGCGAGCTTTCTACCTAATTTAAATAAAGTTAATAACCTTTTAAACATTATATTTTCCAACCAGAATGAATAGCTACTATTCCGCCAGATAAATTTCTATATGAACAATTTTTAAAATTATTTTCTTTCATTAAATCGATCAATTCTTCCTGATTAACAAATTCCTCTATACTCTTTGTCAAATATTCATAAGGTTGTTTATCCCCAACAATTGCTTTTCCTATTTGAGGAATTAATTTTGAGTAATTTTTGTATAAAAAATCTAAATTGGAATTTTGAATTTTTGAAAATTCTAAACACATATATCTTCCACCAGGTTTAAGAACTCTGTAGGCTTCTGATAAGGATTTGTCTAAATTTTTTGTATTTCGTAAACCAAAACTAATTGTATAAAAATCAAAAGTGTCATTTTTGAATAGCAACTTTTCTGCCTCTGCAACAACCCATTTTATATTCTTATACTTACTTAGTCTTTTTTTACCTTTTTCAATCATTTTTTCGTTCGAGTCTGATGAGGTAATTTCTCCATTTTTATCTGTATAATCTAAAAATAATTTTCCAAGATCGCCTGTTCCACACGCAACATCTAAATACGTTTTGTCTTTAGTTGGACTCATCCAATTCATAAGGTTTTTTTTCCAAAGTCTGTGAATTCCAAATGACATAAAATCATTCATCAAATCGTATTTATCGTAAACTTTATTAAAAACTCCTTCGACAAGTCCTGCTTTATTTTGAAGATTTTGTTGCATATAAAATATATTAAAACATTAATATAGTATTAAATGCCTGAATTACCAGAAGTAGAAATCGTCAGACAATCTTTGAATAAGAGTATTACAGGAGAGATTATTAAAGACGTATTAATAAAAAATAGAAATTTAAGGTTTAAGATCCCAAAAAATTTTGAAAAAAACATATTAAAAAAAAAAATTATTAAAGTAGACAGGTTTTCAAAACACTTAATACTCAAATTTGAGGATAGTTCTAATTTAATGATACATCTCGGGATGTCAGGAACTATCCACTTGGTTAATAATTATAGAAAAAAAAATCTTTTAACAAACACTAGTTTTTATCATTCTCCTTTATTACCCAAGAAACATAATCATGTTGAAATGAAGATAGGTAAGTTCAAATTAATTTATAATGACCCAAGAAGATTTGGTTATTTTTCATATTTTATCAATAATAAAAAACTTAATAACAAGTTTAAAAAATATGGACCTGAACCTTTTAGTAAATATTTTAATCAAAAATACATATATAATTTTTTTAAAAATAAAAAAAAAAATATTAAAAATTTTTTAATCGATCAATCATTTGTGTCAGGAATCGGAAATATATATGCAAGTGAAATTCTGTTTTTATGTAAAATTTTACCATCTAAGGAAGTAGGGCGATTAAGTTTCAATAATTGTCAAAAGATATCTTACTTTTCAAGGAAAGTTTTAAAAAAAGCAATTGAGAAAGGAGGATCAAGTATAAGAGATTTTAAAAACGTTAGTGGCGATCAAGGTTCATTCCAAAAAAATTTTAATGTATATCAAAGAGAAAATAAAAAATGTTTAAAATATAGTTGTAAAGGAACGATTATCAAAAAAATAATTTCAAATAGATCAAGTTTCTTTTGTAATTTATGTCAAAAATAATAAATAATCTATTGACCCAATGAAAATCTGAAGATATATACTCTCGCTTATGGCTAATACAAAATCAGCAATTAAACGAACTAGAAAAATTAAAAGACAAACCGCAGTAAATAAGTCTAGAAAAAGTCGTTTTAGAGGAGCATTGAAAAAAATGAACCTTTTAATTGACAAAAAAGATAAAAAAGAGGCTTTAGCATTTCTTCCGAAGCTTAATTCTGAATTGATGTCAATCGCTAAAACAGGAATAATCAAAAGGCAAAACGCCTCAAGAAATGTTTCAAGAATAACAAAAAAAATTAATTCTTTATAACAACCTCCAGTAAGTAAGTTTTATTATTCATACAACTTAAACGTACAATTTTAACTAATTCTACTACATCTAATTTCTTTTTTAAAAAAATTACTAGATATAGAATTAATAAAAATTTTTAAACTTAGATTGTATACTCTGTATGGTTGAAATTAATTTAATAAAAATTCAATTATAAATTTATTCAATCATAAATTTTATTTATTTTTATTTTTAGAAATAAACTTATTGCAATAATTTTTTTTAAGTCTTAAGTGGAATTTCTTCATGAAAAATAATTTACAAAAAAATAAACCACTAAATAAGAAAATTGACTGGTCACATGTCAAAAAAGAAATGCGTCAAAAGTTTGGAAATGACATTTTTGATAGTTGGCTAAAAAAAATTGAATTAGTTGACGAATTTCATAATTATATACTGTTTTCAGTTTCCACAAGATTTATAAGAGACTGGATAGTATCTAGATACTTAGACCAAATTCTTCAAATAATTAAGGAATATAAAAAAGACTTAGTAAGAATTGAATTTATGATTAAAAATCAAAAAGATTCTGATATTAAAGAGACAAATACTATTTTTGAGGGCTCAGATCAGTCAAGTAAAACCAATGTGTCTTTTATAAAAGACTCATATCTCCAATATAATAGAATTGATCCAAACAAAAATTTTGAAAATTTTATTACAGGTGAAAGTAATAAATTAGCATTTGAAGCTTCAAAAAAAGTTTCCAAAGATATTGCTCATTATAATCCTTTATATTTATATGGAGGAGTTGGTATGGGAAAGACTCATTTGCTGAATGCAATTGGATTAGAATTAAAAGATAAAAATAAAGTAATGTTCATATCAGCTGAGAGATTTATGTATCAATTTGTAAAATCTATTAAATCAAACGAGATGGTAAAGTTCAAAGAGTACTTTAGAGGTACTGATATCTTATTAATCGATGATATACAATTCATGAATGGTAAAGAAGCAATGCAAGAAGAATTTTTTCATACTTTTAATGCACTATTAGATAAAAATTCACAAATTATAATTTCAGCTGACCGGCCACCAAATAAATTGTCAAGAATACAAGAAAGAATAAAATCTCGTTTTTCTGGAGGATTGGTAGTTGATATTCAAAATCCTGATTATGAGCTTAGATATAAGATTATTAAATCTAAAACGGAAGAATTAAAACTATCTTACTCAAATCAAGTTAATATTTCAGAAGAAATTCAAAAATTTATAAGCAGTGAAATTAAAACTAGTATTAGAGAGTTGGTGGGTGCTTTAAACCGAATAATTTCATTTACAAGGATCTACAATAAAGTTCCAAATATTTCTGAAGTTAAAATAATTTTAAAAGACTTGTTAAATCTAACAGAAAATAAGGTAGATATTGATACAATTCAGACAATAGTTTGCAAATTTTATAAAATAAGTAAAAATGAGATGCTTTCACCAAGGAGATCTAGATATCTTGTGAGACCTAGACAGACTGCAATTTACCTATCAAAAATGTTAACATCTAAATCCCTACCAGAAATTGGTAGATCTTTTTCAAATAGGGATCATACAACTGTAATTCACTCTGTAAAAACTATAGAGAGATTAAGAAAAGAGGATAGTGAATTAAATATTAATATTGATAGTTTAAAAAATAAGATTTTGTATAATAAGGAAAATGAAGTTTAGTTTAAATCAACAAGATCTTCAAAAATCACTAAATTATTGTCAAGGTGTAATTGAAAAAAGAAGTACCTTACCGATACTTTCAAATGTATTATTGGATGCAAGTAATGGTAAATTAACTATTACAGCTACTGACCTTGATCTAATTTTTATTCATCAAATTCCAAATGTAGAAATTTTAGATGAGGGCAAAACTACCACATCCTCATCAATAATGTATGACATTGTTAGAAAGTTTTCATCAGGAAGCAAAATAAATTTTTCTAATCCAAGTGAAAATAAATTACACTTGGAGTCAGATAAATCAGTTTTTAATTTAAACTGTATTAATGCCTCTGAATTTCCTCTAACAGATGAAAATTTTAATGAAAATGAGTTTTCAATTAAATCAAAAGAATTACTAAAACTTTTAAATAAATGTAAATTTTCTGTTTCAAATGATGAGACTAGACACTATTTAAGTGGAATATTTCTTCATCAGACAGAAGTTGATGATAAAAATTTTTTAACAGCAGCTGCAACTGATAGTCATAGAATGTCCATTTCAAAGATAAGACTTCAAAACAAAGTCCAATTTGATCAGATAATTTTGCCAAAAAAGACTATTTTTCAGCTTTGTTCATTATTAGAGGACTATGAAGGTGAAGTAAAAATTTCGAATATAAAATCAAAAATTAAATTTGAAATTAATAGCAGTATATTGATATCTAAACTTATTGACGGAAAATTTCCAAATTATGTTCAGGTAATCCCTAAAGAAAATCAAAAAAAACTAGAAGTTGATTTGAAATCATTTTTAAATTCAGTGGATAGGGTTGCATCTGTTTCGTTGGATAAAAAAGACGGTGTTAAATTTAGTCTTTCAAATGATAATCTTGATCTTTCAGTTAATAATACAAATAGTGGTGACGGTAAAGAAAGTTTAAGTGTTAAGTTTGATCACGAGCTTGATATAAGTTTTAATTCAAGATATTTAATTGATGTTGCTTCTCAACTTGATGGAGATAACATTGAGATTTATTTGAACGATACAGGATCACCAGCATTAATTAGAGACCCAGCTGATTATGATAGTATTTATGTTGTAATGCCGATGAAGGGTTAATTCATTAATTTTAATTCATTATATATTTTATCTTCTATATAATTTGTGAATTCTACGGGGCTCATTCCTGGTTTTACAGCTGGAAGAATTGACACTACTATAGTTTTTTTTGAAGTTAACTCTCCATTTTTTGGCCAAACATTTCCTGAGTTTATAGCTACCGGTTGGCAATTTATTTTTAACTCATTATAAATTCTTCCAACACCTTTTTTAAAAGGAGCTATTTCATTTGGTAAAACCCTTGTTCCTTGTGGAAATATAATTAAAGGTCTTTCAGAAATTTTTACAGAATTTTTAATTTTATCGATTAGACCTATATTATCTTTACTAATTTTATTTCTATTAATTGAAATTGAACCTATCTTTTTTAAATACCAACCAAATATAGGTATTTTAATTAACTCTTGCTTCAAAATAAATATTGGTGAATTAAAAACAGTTTGTAAGTA
Source organism: Pelagibacterales bacterium SAG-MED23 (assembly GCA_014653935.1). Next base: position 18,967 of record JACWDU010000004.1, read on the forward strand.
AAACGTCTCAAACATTGATTGGTGAGAGCATGCGATAAAAAATTTATCATTTCTGATTATATTTTCTTTACCTTTAATAATAATTTTTGTTTGTAAAAAAATTTGAAGACATACCGCAGCCCATCTTCCCATTATTTTTCCACCAAACAAAACTACTTTAGTTGGCATTAATAGTGACGGAAGAAATACCACTGAAATTATAGATATTCCCAGGAAGAAAAAAAATAAAAATAACAGTTTTCTTATCATTTTTGTCAAAAGCTAAATTATATCTTTTAGTTTTTGTCTTTTTTTAATTACGTTTACTTTTGAACCGTTGATTAATATTTCGGCAGGTTTAGGTCTAATATTATAATTTGAGGCTAAGGATGAACCATATGCTCCTACGTCACAAATAATAATATAATCTTTCTCATTTAATTTTTGAAATTTACTTGTGGTTAAGAATTTATCTGTAGTTTCGCAAATTGGACCAACAAAATCATAGCTTTTGATAGTCATTATATTAGTTTTTTTTAGTGGAATAATTTTGTGTTTAGCACCGTATAAGGCAGGCCTCATAAAATCATTCATAGCTGCATCTATAATGATAAAATCTTTTTTTGAATTCTCTTTTATATAAATAATCTTTGAAATTAATATTGCCGTATCACCTATAATAGACCTACCAGGCTCAAATATAATTTTTGTTTTATGCTTTTTTAAAAATTTTTTTATAATCTGATTATATTTTTTATAATTAAACTTTTTATTATCCTTATTGTAATCGATACCCATTCCTCCACCAAGATCTATATATTCAAAGGTTACGTTAATTTTCTTTATTAATTTGTCTAAGACACGAAGCATTTTTTGGTAAGGTTTGTAATCTAGGATTTGACTTCCAATATGAACACTTAAGCATTTTAAATTCAAAAATTTTGAACTTTTAATGTACTTTAAAACTTCAATAAGAGTTTTTTCACTAATACCAAATTTATTTTCTTTTTTACCAGTTGAAATTTGTTTAAGCGTCTTTGCATCAGTATTTGGATTTAATCTAATTCCAATATTCACTATTTTATTCTTTGATTTTGCTATACTTTCAATTTCTAATATTTCACTTTTTGACTCGCTATTTATCAATAAAATATCTTTTTCTATTGCGTAAATTAATTCTGATTTAGTTTTACCCACACCAGAAAAAACAATTTTTTTTGAGCTTATGCCTGCTTTGAGAGCAATCATTAATTCGCCTTTTGATACAACATCAGCGCCTAATCCATTTCTTCTCATCAGTTTAAGTATTTCTAGATTACTATTTGATTTTGTTGAAAAACATATAATTGGAGAAAATGATTTAAAACTATTTTTAAAGTTTTTTATATTTTCATTAATTTTTTTCTCAGAGTAACAAAAAAGTGGTGTCTCAAATTTTTCAATTATTTTATTGAGGTTGCATCTTTCAACGGTAAAAATGTTATTGGTATATTTCATTTTTTTTTGTTATTTTAAAAATGTTATTTGGATCTTTAAGAATATTAATATTGTTAGTTAAGAATACCTCATATTTTGGTTCATTTTTTCTGCCACACGACACTAGCAAAATTAGGCAAATTGAAATTAAAATTACTTTTTTAAACATAGTTATTTCTTTTTGTAACTTAATATCATCTTCTTAATATTGTCGAAAGAAGTTCCTCCGTATGAAACTTTAGAATTAACAGATTTTTTTAAATCAAATACTTTTAGAACGTCAGATGTTAAACCTTTTTCAATTCTATTTATCTCTTTTATTGTTAGTTCTGATAATTTTTTTTTATTTTTTTCAGCAAAATTTATAATTTTAGCTGTTTGCAAATAAGCTTTTCTAAATGGATAATTTAATTCTCTAACCATATAATCTGCCAAATCAGTTGCTGTAATGAAGCCACTTTCAGCAAGTTCAAGCATCCTTTTTTTATTTGGTGAAAAATTTTTAAGAACATCATTTAATATAATTAAGGAATTTTTTAATTGATCAAATGAATTAAAAACAATTTCTTTATCATCTTGTAAGTCCTTAAAGTAAGACAGTGGCAACCCTTTCAATGTTGTAAGCATAGAAAAAAGATTTCCAAACATAAAACCTGTTTTGCCTCTTAAATATTCTAGAGGATCAGGATTTTTTTTTTGAGGCATAATAGATGATCCGGTAACAATCTTATCATTTAAATTAATAAGTTTAAAAGCATCTGAATTCCAAATTATAAACTCCTCTGCAATTCTAGAGATATGAACTGAGCATGCAGAACAAGAGTAGAGAAAATCAATTACAAAATCTCTGTCAGAAACAGTATCAATTGAGTTTTTAGTTGGTCCTTGGAAACTCAATTTTTTAGAAGTATAAAACCTATCAATTTTAAATGATGTTCCTGTTAAAGCAGCCACACCAAGTGGATTTTCATTTAGACTATCAAAATTATTATTAAATCTATTTTTATCTCTATTAAACATTTCTAAGTATGCCATTAAGTAATGAGCAAAAGAAACTGGTTGTGCATTTTTTAAGTGCGTGAAACCAGGCATAATTGTTTCAATATTTTTTTCTGCTTTTTTTAAAATATTTTTAATCGTTATGTCAATATTTTTTATAATTTCTTTATTTGCTTTTTTTATCCAAATTTTTAAATCTGTGACTACTTGATCATTTCTAGATCTTGCAGTGTGAATATATCCAGCATCTTCTCCAATTAATTCAAAGAGTCTGTGTTCTATATTCATATGAATATCCTCAAGTTTATCATCAAAAATAAATTTTTTTTTTGTAATTTCATTCTTAATTCTATTTAAACCCCAAACTATTTTATTTTTAACCTTAAAATTTATAATTTTTTGCCTGAATAGCATATCAACATGAACAACTGATGCTTCAATATCTTCTTTAAACAATCTTTTATCTATTGATAGTGATCCACCAACCTTTTTAAAAAGACTTTTTGAATTCTCTTTTATTCTAGTATTCCAAATTGGCTGATTGTTTTTATTTTTCCCCATGATATTTAATAAATCTAAATTGTATGAAAATCATTTTTTTTAATTATCTTATAATAATATTTTACTTAATATCATCTAGTGCCTCATATTCAATAGAACGTCCAAATATAAAGAATCTTATAGTATATAAAGACAAGAAAAAAATTGAAAATATAGAGTTTATTAAATCTGACGGCCAAAAAGTAAGTTTACATAATTATAAATCAAATCCATTAATTATAAATTTCTGGGCAACTTGGTGTGCTCCCTGTAAAAAAGAGATGCCCTCTCTAGATAAACTCAAAACTTTAAATGATTTTAAAAATATAAACATAATACCAATTAATATTGGTGGAGACAGTTATGAAAAATCAAAAGAATTTTTTGATCAAACCAAAATAAAAAATTTAGAAATATTCACAGGGTCCGGGCCTGAATTTTCTCAGTTATTTAAATTACGTGGATTACCTACAACAATATTAATCGATAGAAATGGTTTTGAAATTGGAAGAATAGTTGGTTATATTGACTTCCATGATCAATCCTTAGTTGATTGGTTGTCAAAAAATTTATGAAATTTTCATTAAATACAACAATAATAAAACCAGAAAATGAAGAAGAAATTAAGAGTGCAATAATTTTACTTCATGGATATGGAGGTGATGGCAAAGATATCAGTATGCTTAGCTTAAATTGGAAAAGATTTTTAAAAAATACAGTTTTTTTATGTCCTGATGCACATGAAGTATGCAGTATAAATCCAACAGGTTTTCAATGGTTTGATTTAAATAATGAGAATCCAGAATATACTCTTCAAGAGTCAAAAAAGGCAGAAAATGTTTTAAATAATTATATTTTAGAAGTTAGTAATTATTTTAATTTAGAATATTCACAAATATGTGTTTCTGGATTTAGTCAAGGATGCATGATGTCATTAAATGTAGGCCTAACATCAGAAAAAGAATTTAATAGTATCGTAGGATTTTCTGGAAGAATTATAAATATGAAAGACCTCTCATCAAGAATCAAAAATAAAACTAATATTTTAATGATACATGGTGAAAATGATATAATTGTTCCACCAAATAATTTACTAGAAGCTGAGGATTTTTTTATTAGAAATAAAATCACAATTGAAACTTTAATGATTAAAAATTGTGATCATCATATTCCAATGGAAGCATCAAGTGCGGCATTAAACTTTATTAAAAAAAAATTAATTAATTAATAAATATTTAATAGAAAATTAGTAGTGTTGATTAAAATTATTTTTAATGTATGTTTTAAGCATGATTGAACTGACAGATCAAAATATTTCTTTAGAAAAATGTCCTGCATTAGTTTTAAATGCAGATTATAGACCATTAAGTTATTATCCACTTTCATTATGGAGTTGGCAGGATTCAATCAAATCAGTTTTTTTACATAGAGTTTCAATTGTAAGCTATTATGATAGACAAATAAGAAGTCCTTCGTTTAGCATGAAACTTCCAAGTGTAATTGCTCTTAAATCATACATAAGACCTCAATCAAATCCAAGCTTTACAAGATTTAATGTTTTTTTAAGAGATAAATTTAGTTGTCAGTATTGTGGTGATACAAATGAACTAACGTTTGACCATTTGTTGCCCAGATCGAAAGGTGGAAAAACCGATTGGGATAATGTTGTAACAGCTTGCTCAGATTGTAATGTAAGAAAAGGAGGAAGATTAATTAAAGACTCTGGCATGAAACTAAACCAATGGCCTTTCCAACCGACTACAGAAGATCTTCATAAAAATGGTAAGAACTTTCCACCAAATTTTTTACATAAAAGCTGGATGGACTATTTGTATTGGGATGTTGAACTTGAACCGTAACTAAATTTTTTCAGAAATTTTTATAGCAACCTTAGAGCCAGTTTTAATTACCTTATCCATAATCGAATAAAGACCTTTTTTTGTAGCCCCTTCCTCGTAGGCTATATCTTTATGGTCCAATTCATCTTGTCTAAATTTTATTATCTTTTCTTTTAAATCCTTTTCATCCATTTCTATTTGATCAATTTGGCTTTTGTAATGCTCATCAATTACCTCTTCAACAGAGGCTGTACATAACATTGCAGCCTTTTTTCCAAGTATTGTTGAACCAAATCCAAGACCCAACCCAAGCAAATCCCATAGTGGTAGCAATTTAGTTGGTTTTATATTTCTTCTTTCTATTTCATCTTCAAAAAAATTTGAGTGTTCCTCCTCATGCTTTTTCATTTCACTGATTTTTTCTTTTAAAGCATCATTTTTTATTAAGGTATTTAAAGCAAGCAGTTGACCCTCATAAATTTTAATCGCACCTCTTTCCCCAGCATGATCTACTCTTATAAACTCTTCTAATTTTTTTTTATTAGTTTTTTTCATAGGTCAATGTTCTAATAGAAAAAATTAGAATTAAAACTGATAAAATTGTATTTATTGCCGCTAGCGAAACTCCAAGAATTTTAAAAGTAGCATCTTTGCAGTTAACTGGCATACTCTGACTAAGAGACTCTAATAATTTTGACTTATTTGAAATATCTAATGAGTCATTTACACAAGCTGAAAGTTCATCAAATAATTTATTCTCAATTCCAAAATGATATCCAGAAATTATTGCACTCAATGCAAATATCATTATTAAAACGATTAAAATTTTGTCACTGGTAGAATAATTAAATCCAATAAAACTTATAAATATTGCAGCTATGTATGGTAATCTTTGGTAAATGCATAACTTACAGGGTTCGTACTGTAGTATATATTCAATATATAAAGCAAAAATAATCGAAATCATTGAAAAAATTAAAATAATTAAATAAAAATTTTTTCTATTTGGCAATAGGATCATATTTAAATAATAAAATTATTTAAAAATTTATAAATAAAATAAGCAAAAATAATTAAAATAATTGATAAAAAGATTGTGAACTTAAGAAGTCTTTTTTCAATAATTTTTTTCATGGTCGGCCCAAAATTCCCAACTAAAAATGCTACTAAAAAAAAACGTGAACCTCTAGTCACAAGAGAAATAATAATAAAATATAGAATATTAAAATTAATAAAACCACTTGTAATTGTAAGTAGCTTAAAAGGTACAGGAGAAAATCCAGCAATTGCTAATAGAGTTATCCAGGCAATAACGCCACCTTCTGTAGACACTTTATCTTTTAAAAATGAAGCATCATCAACTCCATAGATCTCAAAAATTTTTAGCCCAATTTCATTAAAGAATACGTACCCAATAAAATATCCAAGACAGGCTCCTAAAACTGATCCTAAAGTTGCAATAAGAGCAATTCTAATCCACTCATGTCTTCGAGCTATTGTCATAGGAATTATTAAAACATCTGGAGGTATTGGAAATATAAAGCTTTCAATAAAAGATATAAATCCTAAAATAGATTTAGATCGTCTATGACCTGCAAATTTTATAGTTTTATTATATAGCTCTTTAAACATATTTTCTTTTAATACAATTGATGATTTAATACTATTAGTTAAATAATACAAAGTTTTGGGCGAATGGCGGAACTGGTAGACGCGTTGGACTCAAAATCCAATAGTAGCAATACTGTGAGAGTTCGATTCTCTCTTTGCCCACCAAAAATTTATGAGTGATCAAAATATTAATAACTTACTCGACTTATTTTTTGTTAATTATAAAAAACAAAAAAAAGATAATGTTCTTTTAACATCTCTAAAAGATACTAATAATATTTTTACTTGGGAAAAAACTTTCCATTCAGTTAAAAAACTCTCTTTAGAAATAAAAAAATACATAAATAAAGGTGATAGATGTCTATTAATATCTGAAAATAGACCAGAATGGTTTATAACCGATCTTTCAGTGATGTTATCAGAAGGTATTACTGTTCCAACTTACACAACTTATACCGAAAAAGATTATGAATATATTATTGACAATTGTAATCCAAAATTAATATTTGTGTCTAATCAGGAACAATTCAACAAAGTAAAAGAAATTATTAAAAAAAGGAGCTTTATTGTTAAAATATTTTCTTTTGAAAATTTAGATTTAGGTAGTGATGAATATCTCAATATTAATCAATTTTTTTTAAACTTAGATTATCAAGATCTAAGTATTCCAAATTTATCAATTAAAAGAAATGATCCAGCTTGTATTATCTACACTTCAGGAACGCAGGGTAATCCTAAAGGTGTAATTTTAAGTCATGGGGGTATTTTAAATAATTGTGAAGGTGCTTTTGAAATATTGAAACCTTTACTAACAGATCAAACAAGATTTTTAACTTGGTTACCTCTCTCACATTCCTATGAGCATACAGTTCAATTTGTTCAAATAAGTGTTGGAGCAAAAATATTCTATGCAGAGAGTATAGAAAAATTAATTAAAAATATGAATGATTGTAAACCTCAATTAATGACAGCAGTTCCTAGGTTTTATCAAAATTTATTTCAAAAGATTAATGCAAGTTTTAATAAATCATCAGGTTTTAGAAAGAGTTTAATATTAAAAATGTTAGAATTGGGAACCAAAAAAATAAATAAACAATCTTTATCAATTTTAGAAAAATTAATAGACAAAATTTTAGAGAAAATTGTAAGAAAAAAAATCAAAAGTCAATTTGGAGGAGAGCTTAAAACTTTTGTTTCAGGTGGAGGAGCGCTTGATAAAGAAATTGGTATTTTTTTAAATGCTATAGGCCTTCCTACTTTGCAAGGATATGGATTAACTGAGACCTCTCCTGTTGTGAGTTGTAACCCAATTGATGACATTAGGGTTGATACGGTTGGACCACCATTTAAAGGCAATGAAGTAAAAATAGCCACTGATGGAGAAATTTTAGTAAAAGGTGAAAATGTAATGTTAGGTTATTGGAATAATGAAGAAGAAACAAACAAAGTTTTAAAAGATGGTTGGCTACATACAGGAGATATAGGAATTTTTGAAAATGGATATTTAAAAATAACTGATAGAAAGAAAGATATTTTAATTACACCTGGTGGGGATAATATTTCTCCAGTTAAAATTGAAAATGAATTATCAAATTCTAAACTTATTGATCAGTCAATTGTTTATGGCGATAATAAACCATATTTAGTTGCTTTATTAGTTCTATCAGAAGACAATGCACATACAACACATGACAAAATTGAAAAGGAAGTAGAGAATATAAATAAAAATCTTTCTAGAATAGAAAACATAAAAAAATTTTTTATAATTAATGAAAAATTTTCAATTGAGAATGGAATGTTAACCCCAACTTTAAAACCCAAAAGATATAAAATTGTTCAAAAATATAAAAAAGAATTTGAAAAACTTTATTAAAACGGTTTCGAAAAACACTTTATTAATAGCGATTTATTTAACTTTTTTTTAAATAATAAAAATAATAAAAAAAAATAATTTTTTTTTATTTTTTTCAAAAAATTATATATTTGACATAACTATTTAAAGAAAATAAAAATTACTTATTAGCGAATCATAAAGATTCGTTTTAAAAAAAAGGGAGCTAAAGATGGCTAAAAGAAAAAAGAAAGCTGCTAAAAAGAAAACTAAGAAAAAAGCTAAGAAAAAGGCTAAGAAGAAAAAAAGAAGATAGTTTAGTATTCTTTTTAACTGATAACGCTTCTCATGGCGCTTGCGTGGGAAGCGTTTTTTTTTATTCGGTTAGTTCTTGATTTATTGGCTCTGCAGCTGCTGGTTTTTCCTCAACCTTTTGTGCTTGTTTCTCTAGATTTCTCTTTAAAGCTTTATCAAGTTTTTTCTGAGCATCTTCTAAATTTGATCCCAACACAATCTGAAATTCAGTAAGTAGTCTCTCATAAGCTTTTTCAAATAATTGTCTTTCACTATAAGACTGATCAATCATTATATCATCGCCTTTATTAAGATCTCTTACCACTTCTGCTAAATCATAAATTTTACCTGATGATATTTTAGCTTCATACTCTTGTGCTCTTCTACTCCACATTGAACGTTTGATCTTTGGTTTGCTCTTTAAGATGCTTACACATTTATTTATTTGATTAATTGTTGCTAAAGGTCTTAAATGAGATTGTTTATTAACTGGAACCATTCCATTTGCTTTATCTTTTTCAAATTTTAATACATATGTTTCAACATCAATCCCACCAATATTAATCTTTTTTGTTTCAGTAATTTGGCCCACTCCATGTTTTGGATAAACAACATAATCTTTTGCTTTAAATAATCTTTTCTCTGTTTCTTGCTTTTTAACTTTCTTAATTTCAGGTTTTTGTTCGTTATTTTTAGGAATTCTAAGTGGATCAGTTTTAGTATCAGTTTTAGTTTTTTTTTTTGTATCTTTAATTATTTTACTTTTTAGTTCTTTTACTTTTTTAACTTTCACTATTTTTGTAGTTTTTTTTTGCTTAACAATTTTTTTAACTGATTTGACTTTTTTTTTGACAACTTTTGAAGGTTTTTTTTTATTCAAGATTTTCTTTAAAATATTTTTCATATTTATCTTTTACGTCTTTAAATTGTTCATGATCCGCGGGAGGATCTTTTTTTTCATTTATGTTTGGCCATATGTCTGAATACTTTTTATTTATCTCCAACCATTTACCTTTGGTATCAGCTTCATCAGATATTATGGCATCCACTGGACATTCTGGCTCACAAACGCCACAATCTATACACTCATCAGGTTTAATTACAAGCATATTTTTTCCTTCATAGAAGCAATCAACTGGACATACATCAACACAATCCATCAATTTACATTTGATGCATTTGTCATTTACTAAATATGTCATATTTTTTTTTGGCGAACTTTCTCTTTAATGTCACCAACAACTTTTGGATCCAGGTAAAGCAAACCAGATAATCTTCTCATTAGGTTTGTTTCATACATATCAGCATCTTCATCGGAGTATATAATATCCCATAAGGCCTCTATTATGATTTTTTTGTCTTCTTCGTTAATATTTTTAACCTCTCTAGTAAAATCAAGTATTTGATTTGAGTCTTTTTCTTTTTCTTCAGCATCTTGCATTATTTTATCGATTTCTAATGCTTCAGCTCCCATTTCAATAATTGAGTCTTTAATAATTTTTTTTTCTTTATTTGTATAGTTTTCATCAATTTTAGCTGAATGAATTAATAAACATGCAACTGCTATTATAGAAGGATGTTTATTTTCTTCCTTATTTTCTTCTTTTTTAAATATATCAAACATTATTTTAAATTAAGTTGTTTAAGAACATTAAATGGATTGTCTTTAACACTCTTATTATAATCTTTTTTAATTATTTTTCTTAATGGAATATATTTAAAATGTAAATTATTTTCTTTTTCATAAGTTTTGTAATTCATTTTTTTTATTAATTTCACAAAATTTTCTTTATTACAACCTAACAAATTCAGCATTTCAGGAATTAACTTAACCTCTTTAATTTTATCTTCTGATTTAGTATTAAATATCATTAGAAATAATCTTTCTAAAATATCTATTCTAACATACAGATTTTCAAATTTTTCAAAACCGCATAAGAGCATTAGATTTTTATTTAATGATTTTTTTTCCTCTAAAAAGTTTAGTCCAAATGTTGGAGGTAAAAAATCGAAATTGTTTTCATTGAAGTTTTTCCATAAAAGAATTCTTAATGATACTGAACTTGGTTTAAATAATTTAAATAAAAAAACATGATACCTACCAAATTTCACTCCTAAGTTTCGCAATTTTTTCCTTTCATCTTGATTAAGTTTTTTTAAATAATTTAAAACCTCATTTCTTTTAACTACCCCATTATTTTCATAAAGATGATATGCTAAAGCTCTAATTTCTGAATTATTATCCTTAACATTTTTTAAATCTATTAGACTTTTTAACTCTGTTTCAATTTTATCGTTTATCCAGTTCTGCAAATAAGTATTTAGTCTTGATTTTTCCCTATTTTCGATCATTTCATCAATTATTAATTGAATTTGAGGATTTAGATAATCTGAACCTGGAATTAATTTACCTATTTGATTGTTATTCCAATAAATTTTAAAGTCATCTTTTAGTTCAATTAAACCAGTATCAATTATTTGAGTTATTCTTTTAATAATTTCTGGAACAACGTTTTGTCTTGCAGCTTTTTTTAATGATTTTACGTCAGCATCTAAGGTATCAACCTTTAGATCTAATTCCAATCTTAGACCTTTTAAACGGCCAATGTATTGTTCATTAATCATCACTTCTTCATCATTAACAACTACAGTTTCAAGGGTAATATCTTGTTTAAGTCCTCTTGCTAAAACACTTGCTCTTTTATCTATAAATGTTTTTGTTAGCTCTTCATGAAGTCTATCAGATAGTTTATCTTCAAGATTTTTAGTTCTTTCTATCCAATAGTCCTGATTTTCAACCCAATTAGATTTATTTGACACATACGCCCATGTTCTAACATTTGCAATTCTATTTGATAACGAGTCTACATTCCCATCTAATTTATCTAACATTGAGAGTTGCTCTTTCATATAGTGATTTGGAACTTTCTTATCTCCGTTAGTTAAAAAATTAAAAATCTTACTAACGACATCAAAATGATGACCATAAGTTTTCTTTACAAAATCAGGTATTTGACAACATTCCCATAGTATTTTTAAAATTTCAGTATTATCATGAATTTTTATATTTGGAGCTTCTTTCAAAAAATATTTTAATACCTTTTCATCTTGGCATTCATTTATTCTTCTAAGCCAGTCTTTCTCTGGTCTCTCTTCTAAAGATTTTAACAATAAAACCTTACTACTAAAATTTAATTTTGAGTTTCTCCAAAAAATAGTTTGAATATCTGGAAAGCTATGAGTTTCTAGTGCTTCAATTTCTTCTGGTCTAATCTCTTTACATTCACCAGTTGTACCAAACATACCATCGTTTAAATATCTTCCTGCTCTTCCAGCAATTTGTCCAATTTCAGAAATATTTAAATTTCTTAACTTTCTACCATCAAACTTTTTTAAATTTGAAAAATAAACATGATCTAGATCCATATTTATTCCCATTCCAATTGCATCAGTTGCAACTAGATAATCAACATCTCCAGATTGATATAAACTTACTTGTGAGTTTCTTGTTTTGGGACTAAGTGAACCCATAACAATAGCTGCTCCACCTTTTTGACGTCTAATCAATTCTGCAATCGCATAAACCTCTTCAGTAGAAAAAGCTATAACTACACTTTTTCTTTCTATTCTTGAAATTTTTTTATGACCACCAAATGATAATCTTGATAATCTTTCTCTATTTTTAAATTCAATATCACCATCAAGTTTTTGAATAATATTTTTCACAGAATTTGAACCCATGAGCATAGTAAGCTTTTCACCCCTCATGTGTAATAATCTGTCAGTAAAAATATGACCTCTTTCGTGATCATTACACATTTGTATTTCATCTATACCTACAAATTCTAAACTTTTGTCTAATGGCATAGACTCAACAGTGCAGAGAAAATATTTTGCATTTATTGGAATAATTTTTTCTTCTCCAGTAATTAAAGCAACTTTTGACGAGTCAATTTTTAAAATAATTTTGTCATACACTTCTCTTGCTAAAAGTCTCAAAGGAAAACCAATCATTCCCGAATCAAAAGAAAGCATAGTCTCTATTGCTAGGAAGGTTTTTCCAGTATTTGTGGGACCTAGAATCGCTGTGATTTTATTTTTTGTCATTTCTAGCTTTGGTGTGATTTTTTTTACCAACACTATATATTGTTATCTCTAAAGAACAAAAATAGGTTAAAACTAGTCCGAATCATTAAGGAAAAAGTTCTCATTTTTATTATTTAGTGTTTTAAGGTTATCATAATTTATAAAAATTAAATATATTTTTTTATGCCTCAGAAACTGTGGGAAGCCGACTCTCAAACAAAATCAAAATCAAATTTATTTGAATTTGAAAAATTTTTAGCAAAAAAATTTAATTATACACCTCAGAAAAATTATAAAAAATTATTTAATTGGACTATTAAAAATCCAAAGGAGTTTTGGTCATCAATATGGGAATTCTCAAATATAAAGGGTATTAAAAACAATAAATATTATTTTCCTAAAGAAATTATTAATAGCAAATTTTTAGTTAATTCTAAATTAAATTATGCAGAAAACCTATTATCAAAAAATGATAATTCAAAAGCTGTTACTTTCATTAGTGAAAACGGATACCGAGAAGAAAAAACTTGGAAAAAATTAAATATTAACAGTTTAAAATTAATTAGATTTTTTATAGAAAATAAAATTAAAGAAAAAGATAGAATTGCAGCATATACAACAAATCAAATAGAAACGGTTGAGAGTTTTTTAGCAGCTAGTGCAATAGGAGCCATATGGTCATCATGTTCCCCAGATTTTGGTACGCAAGGAGTTATTGAGAGATTTGCTCAAATTAAACCAAAGCTATTAATTATCACTGATAGATATTTTTATAATGGTAAAGAAATAAATATTATAGAAAGATTACCATCTATTCTAAAAAAAATTAAATCTATTAAAAGTGTACTAATTATTAATTATCCAGGTAAAAAAGCCTTAAAGCAAAAAAAGATAAAAGGAATTAAAATCTTTTATTATAATAAGCTGAAATATAAAAAAGAAAAAAAATTTTCATTTAAAAAGTTTGATTTTGATAAAGAACTGGCAATTTTATATTCAAGTGGAACTACAGGTAAACCAAAGTGCATATGTCATAGAGCGGGAGGTGTTTTGTTGCAACATTTAAAAGAACATAAACTTCACTGTAATGTGAAGCCGGGTGATAATGTTTTTTATTTTACTACCTGTGGGTGGATGATGTGGAATTGGTTAATGACTTTTTTAGCATCAAAAGCATCTATTGTCCTGTTTGATGGTTTTCCAATGCATAAAAGAAATGATTTATTGCTCAAAATAGCTGAGAGAGAAAAAATCTCTCTATTTGGTATAAGTGCTAAGTACATAGACCAATTAAAAAAACTTAACGTAAAGATTAAAAATAAATATAAACTAAAACTACTAAAAACTATTTGTTCTACTGGATCACCTTTATCCTCTGAAGGTTTTGATTATGTTTACAAAAATATAAAAAAAAATGTTCATTTGGCGTCTATTGCTGGTGGAACAGACTTAGTATCATGCTTTGTATTAGGAAATATTTATTCACCAGTTTTTAGGGGTCAAATTCAGAATAATGGACTAGGAATGAATACTGATGTTTTTTCTGAAAAGGGAAAATCCATAATTGGTAAAAAAGGAGAGTTAGTTTGTAAGTCACCATTTCCTTCAATGCCAAAATTATTTTGGAATGATAAAAATAATCAAAAATATAAAACTGCATATTTCAAAAAATTCAAAAATATTTGGCATCATGGAGATTTTGCTGAAAGAAAAACTAATGGTGGATATATAATTTATGGAAGATCAGATGCTACACTAAATCCTGGAGGAGCAAGATTAGGTACTGCAGAGATATATTCTGTTGTTGATAAATTTAAAGAGGTAAAAGAATCAATTGTTATAGGTCAGAAATGGGATAATGATGTAAGAATTGTTTTATTTGTTGTTCTTAAGAAACCCAAGTCGTTAGATGAAGATCTAATTTTAAATTTAAAAAAGGCTATACGCTTAGATGCATCCCCAAGGCATGTACCTAAAAAAGTAATTGAGGTCTCAGATATTCCAAGAACAAAAAATGGAAAAATAGTAGAGATTGCAGTTAGAAACACTATTGAGGGGATTAAAATAAAAAATATTCAAGCTCTTATTAATCCAACTATTTTAAATGAATTTAAAAATTTGGATGAACTTAAAAAACCATAAATACTTCTAAATTTATATAGACAATAATAATTGATTACTATTAAATGGTATCAATAACTAATAAATTGGAGATAAAATGATCAAAAACTTATTTAAAAGTTCTCTAATGATATTACTTCTGACAATTGGTTTGTCAGGTAAATCGTTTGCTCAAGAACTAAAATTTTTTACAATTGGTACAGGAGGAACAGCTTATACTTATTATCCAGTAGGTGGAATGATTGCTAATGCAATTTCTAAACCACCAGGATCAAGAGAATGTGGTAAAGGTGGAAGTTGTGGAGTTCCTAACCTAATTGCATCTGCTGTTTCATCAAGAGGATCAGTAGATAATGTAAATGCTATTATTTCAGGTTTAAGAAATTCAGGATTTGCACAGTCTGATGTTGCTTATTGGGCTTACACTGGTACTGGAACTATGGAAGGCAAAGAACCAGCGAAAGAATTAAGAACTATTGCAGCACTTTTTCAAGAACACATTCATTTAGTTGCTCTTAAAAAAAGTAACATTAATTCTGTTAAAGATTTAAAAGGTAAAAGAGTTTCACTCGACGAGCCTGGATCTGGTACATATGTTGATGCTAAATTAATTTTAGAATCAAATGGCTTAAGCACTAGTGATGTAAAAGCTGAAGCTTTAAAAGGTAAAGCGGCTACAGATGCTCTAAGAAATGGTAAAGTTGATGCAATTTTTGTTGTAGCGGGTTTTCCAACTGGAGCAATTGTTGAATTAGCATCTGCAGTTGATGTAAAATTAGTTCCTATCGATGGTGCAGGAGCTAAAGCATTAACTTCAAAATATGGTTTTTTCTCACAAAGTCCAATTCCTTCAGGAACTTACGAAGGTGTTGATGAAGTAAATACTGTAGCAGTAGGTGCCCAATGGTTTACTTCTGCAAAAGAAGATAATGAACTTATCTACCAAATTACTAAAGCTTTGTGGAATAAAGAGTCTAGAAAGTTGATGGATGTTGGTCATGCAAAAGGTAAAACAATA
>JACWDU010000040.1 GCA_014653935.1 Pelagibacterales bacterium SAG-MED23
TCTTTATAGTCAACGGCATAATCATTATAGATGGCCTGTGTATTTTTGACTTCCTCAACTAATTCAAATGTATAGTTTGAATTATCAACGTGACGTTGGAAATAACTCAATTTATCTGCAGGTAAATTTGCAAGTATAATGCCATCAAAATCATTAATACTATTTTTTATGATTTCTTCGTTATTTGTATAATTTGTAAACATATATTCTTGCAAACAATACTGCAGTTTAGGATTCATAGGTGGCGGTGCTACCTTTGAAGTTAGATAAACCCTATTAGGGAGATAATTTACAAGTGTTGGGTAAGAGCCAACTATTGCTAAACCAACGAGCTGTAGAGCTATAAATGGAACAACGCCTTTCCAAATATCCAGTGTTTGTACTATTTTTGGTGCTACACCTTTTAAATAAAATAAGGCAAATCCAAATGGAGGAGTTAGAAAAGAAGTTTGTAAGTTCACTCCGATCATCACTCCTAACCAGACAGCTGTTACATTAGCACCTGTCTCAGCTAATAATATTGGTGCAATTATTGGAACGACAACAACTGCAATTTCTATAAAGTCTAAAAAGAAACCTAATAAAAAGATAACTATCATGACAACAACAAACTGAGTCCAAAATCCGCCAGGCAAATCTTGAAGGAAATCCCTAACTAATTCTTCACCACCAAATGCTCTAAATCCTGAAGTAAGCATCGCAGCTCCTAATAGAATAATAAATACCATTGAAGTTGTAATACAGGTTTCGGTTACAACCTCTTTTAAAACATTTTCTGTTTTGTAAGTTCTCCAGAAACTCCATACTATTCCAATTACTAGAATGGCTACAAAGAAAGCAGTTATATAGATTGCTCCAATATCCCTTTCTTCCAAATTTTTTATATTCAGTTCATAATTTGATGCTATAAAAGTAATAGGTATTATTGATCCAATTATAAATAAAAGAGGATAAAAGGCACTTTTCTTTCCTTCAAATAATCTATAACCCGCCATTAATGTGGCTCCTATCGCTCCAATAGAACCTGCTTGGTTGACAGTTGCAATACCCATTAGTATTGAACCTAAGACTGCAAAAATTAATGCAAGTGGGGGAATAATTATAACAATTACTCTCATCCAAAATTTAAAATTAAACTCACCTTTAAATGGTACTGGTGGGGCAACTCCTTTTTTAAATCTTGCATAAAAGAATACATAAGTCATATACAGAGCAACTAGAACTAAACCTGGTAAAAGAGCTCCCAGGAACATATCTCCAGCACTTGATGATCCAACTCTAAACTCACCTGGCATATTAAATTCACCAGTTAATGCTTTATAATCATTCTGTCTCATATTATTAGCAACATCTGATGCGCTCGCTAATTGGTCTGCAATAATAATCAATACAATAGATGGAGGAATAATTTGCCCAAGTGTTCCAGACGAACATACAATTCCACTTGCAAGTTTTCTGTCGTAATTATTATTTAACATTGTTGGTAAAGAAATTAACCCCATTGCAATTACAGTTGCTCCAACAATACCTGTGGTTGCTGCTAATAATGCACCAACAAATATAACTGAGATACCTAAGCCTCCTGGAATAGGGCCAAATAACTGACCCATTGTAATTAATAAGTCTTCAGCAATTTTTGATTTTTGAAGCATAATCCCCATAAAAATGAATAAAGGGATTGCAATTAAAGTGTCTGTTTCAACGTCCCAGTAATTACTTCTAAAATTTGTTATGCCGGCTACAAGCCATTCTATTGGCCCATCTACTGCAAAAAAAGCATCGGCATCTCCTTCAAATAAATATCCAAAAAATGCTGCTAAACCAATTGATATTATAGCTGAACCTGGAAGAGCAAATGCAACTGGGTAACCAGATGCAAGAGCAACGATCATGATTAAAACTAAAACAGCTAAAAAAAATAATTCCATGTTTTAATTATCCTTAATATTTAAAATTTTATAACCACTGCTCATAAAAAAACTTGTGAATTGTAACAACATCGTAATAGCAAAAATTGCAAGGTAAACAGCCATTAAATAAAGTAGATATAATCCGTTAGATCCTTGTTGGGTTACTTCAAATGCTACTACTGGTCCGTTAATAATG
>JACWDU010000041.1 GCA_014653935.1 Pelagibacterales bacterium SAG-MED23
TTTCACTAATTGCGAAATGATTTCCCCAAAAGTACCAAAGTTTTGCTAAAACTGGTGTTTCACTTTTTATAGCCTCTGAATGTCTAATACAAAGTTCAAGGTTCCACCAAAATTTTTGTCCAGTTGCATGCCTTAACTTATTTTTTTCTCTTTTGTAGCCATCTTTATCATTTTTAAATTTTTTTCTTAAAACTTTTCTATCTCCATAAACCCATTCTCTGTAATAACCTCTAAGCTCTTTCTCTGGTAAGATTTTTCCTTTCCAGGAATACTCAGGAATTTCGTTCAATTGGTTTTTTGCCCATTCTAATGGATCAGAGGGCACCTTTTCGTCAGGGCCTAAACCAAATGCTACTTTTCTAAAAAAACTTTTCATACTTTCTATTAAATTTTATTTTATGTTCTCAATATTTTCAATATTGTTTAAAGAATTATTAAATTCAGTCATATTTTCTCTTCCTGAGATTTTTAAGACAACTAGACCAAAAATAATAATAAGAGCTAGAGGTATTGCTGTTATTACGCTTATATACTCAGCAATAATTATTAAATAAATCGCATAAAATGCTATTGATCTAAATATTACGGCTGACTTAAACACAGCGATTATTGCTAAAGAATGCTTTATCAAATTTAAAAAGCTCATTTTTGAGGGGCCAAAATATCTTGATCCTCTTATTGAAGGGGAATTAATTAAATTACTTTCAGTTTTTGCTAATGAACCAGAAAAACTACTCCAAGTTGCTTTCTCTTCGATTAATTTTTTAACAGTTTGTTTGGTGAGGCAGGTGAAATTTCCAAATTTAATAAATTTTCCAGTGAAGGTAAAAGTAATAATTTTATGAAAAAAATAACAAATTTTAAAAATTAAACTTTCAGATCTTTTAACTCTTTCTCCAACTATTGTGCTGTTTGGATTATCTTTAATTTTTTCAACAAATTTTCTTATTTCTTCTGGTCTATCTTCTCCATCTCCATCCATAGGAATAACATAGTCAAATTCCTCGTTTTCTGTGATATGTTTTAGCCCTGTCGCAATACATCTTGCGTGACCCTTATTATTTCTCATATTTATTAATTTTAATGATTTAATATTATTTAAATTTTTAATTTCTAAATTTTTTTCCTCTGTTGAAGCATCATTCACTACTATTACTGAAAATGAAGCATTAAAATCAGAGATATTAATATCAATTTCTTCAATTAATTTTGATACAGATTTAAAATCATTAAAAACTGGAATTAATATAATTATATTCATTAACTTACTGAGCCTATTAGTCTAAATAGAGATGCAAAAAAACCGTATCCTGAAAGTTCAATTAAAATCACAATCCCGATAATGAATATAAGCCTCTTGTTTTTTTGATTTAATTGAAATTTCATTTATATTTTAGACATTTCATATCTTTGTTGCACAACAGAACTTCACTAGTGTTATAAATCCATTTTGGTCTTTCTGGAAGATGATAAGATATATTTCCCGCAATCCATTCATTACCTTTAATATATTCCATTTTTCCAAGATCCTTGCCCTCTGTTTCATAAAAAACTTTAGCCTGCTGAGCTAACTTTTTGCCATCAAAATCAGTTCTTTTATCAGTTTGAGAAATTGAAACATAAGAATACAAAATTGGAGATAATAAGAATAATATCAAAAAGATTGAGGAAAAAGCTCTCATTTTTTCAAAATTAATTTGTGATTTTAAAATATAAACAAATAACAAGCCAAAGCTTATATAAAATGGTGTCATCCACATAGTTCTTATTTTTACGCCCATAGTAAACGATGTTAGAAAAATAAACAAAATTGGAATTAAATTAATTGATAATAAAAATAAAAACTTATCGTCATCTAAATTAATATTTATTTTAAATTTTTTAACTAAAACAAAAACCATTAATAAAAATGGTAATAATAATCCAATTTGTTTCCCAAGAAATATCATAGGGTGTTTTATATGGTTTAGAATACCCGCCTCCTCTGAACCAGTTCTTAAAAGTCCATATGCAATGGTTACATAATCGTTTTCAGTTAACCAAAATATATGCGGTAAT
>JACWDU010000042.1 GCA_014653935.1 Pelagibacterales bacterium SAG-MED23
TAAGATATGATGAAACAAAAAAGATAGTTGAGAAAGCAGAAACTCATTATGAGATTTTAGATAAAAATAACAATTCTACTTTTATTCAGTTAAAACCAATAACTGGACGAAAACATCAACTAAGAAAACAATTATTTGATTTAGGTCACTCAATTATTGGTGATAAAAAATACAATTCCTATAAAGTGCAAAAAACTAATAAAAATCTTATGCTTCATTCTTATGAAATCAAATTTATAATGAATCATAAAAAATATACTTTTAGAGCCATACCCCCTGATTATTTTAGAAATATGCTTAAAGCAAAAAGACTTAATTTTTAATTTCTTTGAGAAATTTTTTAATCAATATGTCTGATATATAATAATATTTCTGTTTTTTAATTTTAATAAGATTTGTAACTCCTTTATCATTAATGCCACAAGGAATTATTTTTTTATAAACATCTAAGTTATTCGAAAGATTTATTGCAAAGCCGTGATATGCAATCCATTTTTTAACTTTAATCCCGATTGCTGCTACTTTTTCAATTTTGATCTTATTATTTGATTTTCTTTTATGCCAGATACCAACATTTTTTCTATCTGCAAAAACATTAATTTTAAATTCTTTTAAAGTATCAATAATAGTATTTTCAATCGCTGAAATTAATTTTCTAATATTTTTATCTCTTTTATTTAAATCAATCACAAAATAAAAAACTAATTGTCCAGGACCATGATAAGTTATTTTTCCACCTCTATTTGTTTTGATTAGGTTTATTGATTTATCTAATAATTCATGCTTTTTATAATTAGAGCCAGCTGTATAAACCTCCTCATGTTCTAAAATCCATATAAGTTCTTTATTTTTTTTTGTATGAATTTCATTCAATCTTTTTTCCAGTAATAAAATCGCATTCTCGTATTTTATTGGTTTTATTGACTTTTTGATTTCTATCATCATTATAAAATTGTAATATTAATATTTTGTATTAATAGTGCCAACTAAATTATAGATAAATTTATGACTTTAGTAAAAAAAATTAAAGATAAGAAAGTAAACTTTGAATTCAATAAAGAATTTATCAAGGTAGTAAAAGATAAAATTTCTTCTAAAGATGCAGAGTTTATTACTAAATCTTTTAATGATATGCACCCTGCGGATGCTGCTGATATTATTGAACATTTAAGTGAAAATGATAGAGAGAATTTAATCAAATTAAACAATTTTAAAGTGGACCCTGAAGTATTTGTTGAACTAAATGAATCTATACAATCTGAATTGATTGCTTATTTATCATCAGACTCGATCGTTAATATTTTAAAAAACTTAGAGTCTGACGACGCAATTAAAATTTTAGAAAATGTTGATGAAAAAGATAAGAATACTATTTTAGGATCTCTACCACCAAAAGATAGATTTGCTCTATTAGAAAGTTTAAGTTATCCAGAGGATACAGCTGCAAGAATAATGCAAAGAGAATTTACCGCTATTCCAAGTAATTGGTCAGTAGGGCAGACAATTGACTATTTAAGAGAAAATAAAGAATTGCCAGAGGAGTTTCTGGAAATTTTTATAGTTGATGTAAACTTTAAACCAATTGGAACTGTCCCATCTTCAAAGGTTTTGAGAACTTCAAGAGAAGCAAAAATGATGTCGATTATGTCTGAGTCTCAACTTTTAATACCTGTAGATATGGATAAAGAGGAAGTTGGAAATTTATTTGAAAATTATAATTTAAGTTCAGCTGCCGTCATTGATACAAGCGAGAAATTAGTGGGTATGATTGCTTATGATGATATATTAACTGTTCTCAAAGAAGAAGCCGAAGAAGATGCGTTAAGACTTGCAGGTGTTGGAGATGAGGAAATAACAGATGGTGTAATAACAAAAACTAAACGAAGATTTAACTGGCTGTTATTAAATTTATTTACCGCTTTCTTGGCTACATATTGCATTAGTTTGTTTGGGGCTAC
>JACWDU010000043.1 GCA_014653935.1 Pelagibacterales bacterium SAG-MED23
TATTTTTTTTATAGTCATTACCCCAATAGGTTTAATAATGAAATTTTTTAAAAAAGATCTTTTGAATTTAAAATATGATAAAAAAAAATCATATTGGATTGAAAAAGATAAAATTAAAAGTAGTATGAAGGATCAATTTTAATTATGGATTTTCTTTTAGAAATAATTAATTTTATAAGAGTTAGAAAAAAATACTGGTTGGTGCCAATTATATTATTTTTATTAATGTTTGGTGGAATAATAGTTATAACTCAAGGTTCTGCTATAGCACCATTTATATATACTATTTTTTAAGTTAAAATTAGTTTTAAATTAATGTCTGAATATATAAAAAAACCATTCAAAAAAAACGATGGAATTTATACTTTTCCAATTAATGACATCGAAACAAAAAAAGTTACAGAATTTTATAAAGTAACACCGTTTCCAAACTATAAAGATGATGATAATAAGCAAACAATTTTAGATAAAGGTAATAGAAATATATTAGCACAAAAATTTAAAAACTTTATAGGATATAAAAAAAAAGTTTTAGAGGTTGGATGTGGCACAGGTCAACTATCAATATATTTCTCACTCGCAACCAACAATCAAATAGTAGGTTTAGATCCAACAATACAATCTTTAAATCTTGCAAAAAATTTTGTAAAAAAAAACCAAATTGCAAATATTGAATTTATAAATGCAGATATTTTTGATGAAGTTTTAATCGATAATTATTTTGATTTTGTTTGGTGTAATGGAGTATTGCATCACACAAAAAATCCTTACAAGGCTTTTGAAATTATTTCAAAAACTCTTAAAGATGAAGGTTATATATTGGTTGGTTTGTATAATAAGATTGGAAGATTAAGAACAATTATAAGAAAATATATAAGTAAGTTATTTGGTATAAAGTTTTTAGAAATTTTTGATCCAACTTTAAAAAATCTTAAAATAAGTAATGAGGAGAGAAAGTCGTGGATTAAAGATCAATATTTTCATCCAATAGAAAGTCTCCATACTTTAGATGAGGTTTTATTATGGTTTAAAAAAAATGATATACAATATATTAATTCTATACCTTCATGTGATTTTGAAGTTTCTCATAATTATGAAGATTTATTTTCAATAAAATCAAAAGGAAGTTTTTATTCTAGAATTATTAATCAAATTTTCATGATTTTTAATAGACTAGGATCAGATGGAGGTTTATTTATTGTAATTGGAAAGAAAAATATTAAAACAAATCCAAAATAAATATTAATTTGGATGAAATCAATTTACATTTTCTATTTTCATCCTATGAAAATATTTAGCTAAACATAAAATTATACAGATCTTCATCAATTCTGATGGTTGTATATTAATAAAATATAAATCTATCCATCTTTGGGAGCCAGATGATTTAATTCCAAATAAATCTGTCCAAATTAAAAGAACAACTACCGTTAAATAAAAAATGTAACCAATTAAAAACCAAAACTTAATATTTATAAACGAAATGATCAGCATCATTGAAGTAAAAATAATTAATTTTATGAAGTGACTTTTTGTATGAAACAAAACTTTACCTCCATCTGTAGAATACATTGTGGTAAGACTAATAAAGCCTAATATTAAAATACAAATCAGAAGGATATAATCTAGGTTTTTAAATTTTTGAAAAAAACTGAATCTATTATTAATAAATCTTGTATGTTGATACATCTAAATC
>JACWDU010000044.1 GCA_014653935.1 Pelagibacterales bacterium SAG-MED23
TATTTTCCATTAAGATCTTTGGCATAATTAGGAGAAAAACTTTCATTTACAGAAAAAATGGAAAAAGGAGATCTTTGTTTTTTTTATCATTCTAATATTGGAAAAGAGATAGTTGGTATAGTCGAAGTTATTAAAACGGCATTCATTGATCCAACGGATAAGGAAAAAAGGTTTGTTGCAGTTAAAGTTAGATTTAAAAATAAACTTCAAAATCCTGTAACACTTGAAAACATCAAAAAAACTAAGGCTTTGAAGAGCTTATCTCTAATTAGACAAAGTAGACTATCTGTCATGCCTATTGATACTAAAAGCTGGAAAATAATTTTGAAGATGGGTAAAATTAATTAAAAAAAAATTCATGACTAAGAAAAAAAAAGATAAAAAAAAAGCAATCTCCAAAAAACCTAAAGAGACAATTTATAAGACTAAGAAAGAATGGATAAGTAAAGCAACAGTTAATAAATCCCAATATACAAAAAAATATAATGAGTCGATAAAAGACAACGATGGATTTTGGAAAAAAGAAGGAAGAAGAATTAATTGGATTAAACCTTATAAAAAAATTAAAGATGTTAAATATAGTAAAGATGATGTTCATATTAAGTGGTTCTATGATGGTACTTTAAATGCTTCAGCGAATTGTATTGATAGACATCTAAAAAAGAATGCTGACAAAACTGCGATTATATGGGTTGGAGATGATCCTAAAGTTCAAAAAAATTTTCTATTTCATAATTTTTTATTAAATAATTGAATAATCTTATTTTTTCATCATCATAGCTTCCATTTAAATAAAATCTCCTATCTATTAGATATCTCAGATCTAAATTAAAAATTAAGCCATTGTTATAAAAGTTAATATTTTTAATTTTAATAATTTTTATTATTGATGGTATTAATCTTTTAAAAAATAAAATTTTTGAGAGGTATCTTATCATTATAACTTTAATCCTGCTCCCTTTAAAAATTTTGCATTTTCATCAAGAGGAAGTCTTGGTGACGCTGGAAGATCTAGATCATCAAATTTTTTAATTTTGTATTTTTCTAAGCCCACAAGTGCAATCATGGCTGCATTATCTCCACATAATTTTGGTTCAGGGAAAATTGCCCTAAAATCATTCTTCTTGCATACTTTTATTAATTTTTTTCTAATACCTTTATTGGCAGCAACACCTCCAGCAATTACGAAAGTTTTATTTTTCTTTTTGCTAGTCTTTTTGAACTCATCAAATGCAATTTGTGTTTTTACCTCTAAAATTTCTTCAATTGTTTTTTGAAATGATGCTGCAAGATCATACTTTTCTTGTTTAGATTTTATAGTGCTTGATATTCTTAAAACCGCAGTTTTAAGACCTGCAAATGATAAATTACATCCTCCTTTATTTATAATCGGTTTAGGAAGTTTAAATTTATTTGCATCTCCCTGCTTTGCAAAACTCTCTAACTTTGGTCCCCCTGGAAATTCAATACCTAAAAGTTTTGCAGTTTTGTCAAATGCTTCTCCTAAAGCATCATCAATTGTTGTTCCTAATCTTTTGTATTTTCCAAGTCCATTCACACTGAGATATTGAGTATGTCCTCCTGAAATTAGTAATAATAAATACGGGAAATATAAGCTCGTACTAAGTTTTGGACTTAATGCATGTCCTTCAAGA
>JACWDU010000045.1 GCA_014653935.1 Pelagibacterales bacterium SAG-MED23
TTCCACTTTTAAAAATTGAACCTGTTCCTGATGTGTAAGCAATACTCTTTTTTTTAATATTCCCAGTTAAATTATCTTTTGTATATTTTATTTTACCTGAATTTATACCACTACCTGTTACGATTGCCTGTATATTTCCAGGAATTATTGAAACAGGCACGTTAGAATTTAAGTCAGATAATAATAAAACTCGCGATGATTTATAATTTACCTCAATTACCCTTCCAACTAAATAACTTTTATCAAAAATATTAGTACCTATCTTAATCCTATCAGCAGTTCCTTTGTTTATAATTATAGTCCTTAAAAAAGGGCTTTTATGATCAACGATAACTTTTGCCAAAATTTTATTTTTTGTTAATGTGTAGTCTTCTATTAACTCTTTCAATTCTATATTTTCACTTTTTACTATTTCATTTGAAATGTTTTCTGATTTTAATTTTTTAAGTTCTAATATTTTTTTTTTATAATCCTCATAAAAATTTGAATATTGTTTAACTCCTAAATATGAGTTTTTAATATAATTTTCAGGTACTGAAACAAAAAATGTAGATCTATAAATAATTTCATTAATGCCAATTTTAAGATATCTTATTGCCTTAAAATCAAGATTAGATAATACTATTATAACAATTGAAACTAGGACTAAGGTTAATAATGAAAATTTTTGTTTAGTGCTTTTTTTTAAAAAAGCAGATCTAATTGCAATAATAAAATCATCTCTGCTTGAGGCCATTATTTTTAATACTCAGTCAGCATAGTAGAAAATGTTTGTTCTTGCTCCAAAGCTTTTCCTGTTCCAATTGCAACACAAGATAATGGATCTTCTGCTATATGGACTGGTAAACCAGTTTCTTTAGAAAATCTTTTATCAATATTTTTTAGTAGAGCTCCTCCACCTGTTAATGTTAAGCCCATATCGACTAAATCAGCTGATAATTCTGGCGGGGTTGCTTCTAAAGCATCTTTAATTCCATCTACCATTTCTTTTAAAATATCATTTAA
This sequence comes from Pelagibacterales bacterium SAG-MED23, assembly GCA_014653935.1. Next base: position 1,006 of record JACWDU010000045.1, read on the forward strand.
AGCTTCTGCGGTATCTTCTTCTGTAATATTAACTTCCTTAGGAGTACCAGATCTTAAATCTCTACCTTTAACTGGATAAGTATTGTCGTTTGATGGAATTGCAGTTCCAATTTCTTTTTTGATTTTTTCAGCAGTACTGTCGCCAATCATTAAATTATATTCTTTTCGCATATAATGTACTAAAGCACCATCCATCGCATCTCCTGCTACTCTTAGAGATTTTGAATAAACCAAACCTCCTAGAGACATTACTGCTATTTCACTAGTACCGCCTCCTATATCAACTACCATTGACCCTGTAGCCTCTGATATAGGTAAGTTTGCACCTATTGCAGCAGCAATTGGTTCTTCAATCAATTGTACTCTTCTGGCCCCAGCTGCAAGAGCGCTATCTTGAATTGCTTTTCTTTCTACTGGCGTGGATCCCGTAGGAACACATATTAAAATTCTTGGATTAGCAAATGTACTTCCTTTATGCACCTTTTTAATAAAGTGTTTTATCATTTCTTCAGTCACAATAAAATCTGCTATAACACCGTCTCTCAATGGTCTAATTGCGCTTATATTTCCTGGGGTTCTACCGAG
>JACWDU010000046.1 GCA_014653935.1 Pelagibacterales bacterium SAG-MED23
ATTTGTAATTTCACTAATATCTATTTGCTCAATAAATCTTTTCAAAAAACTTATCCTTAAAAATGATCCACCTCTAAAAAGATGGCCAAAAAATACACCATTTGATTTTGAAAAAAATTCGGTTGACACACATTGGCTACCATTCAGATTTGGTATTCCCAAGGATGAATTTTTTAAATGTATTGATAAAGAGTGGGATAAAGATGGCAAAAGGCTAGGACAATTTAGAAATTCAAAAAATAATGTATATCAATTATTAAAAAAAATTTTCAAATTTTCGATTTATTTGTCAATTGAGAAGCCAAAAATTATTGTTCGTGAAGTAATAAATAAATTTATTTCAAGAAATTTAAAATAAATCTAACAAATCTAAATAATATAAATAAATTAATTTAAATTTATCTTTATATGCTTATAGTTATTTTTGAATAGATAATTTAATATAATTTTAATAAACAATGAAAATTAATCCTAATATATTTATTTTAGACGTTGATGGTGTTTTAACCACTGGAACTTTTTTTTACGATAGTAAGGGAAAAATATTAAAAGAATTTGGACCCGACGATCACGATGCTCTTAAAATTTTAAGTAAATATTTGAAAATAATATTCATCTCGGCTGATAAAAAAGGTTTTAAGATTTCTGAGAAAAGAATTGTGCGAGATATGAAATTTGAATTATTTTACGTTTCATCAAGTAAACGATATGAGTGGATTTATAAAAATTATAAAAGAAATAAAATTATTTATATGGGTGATGGTATATTTGATCAATTTATAATGGATAAATTTTTTTACTCTATTTCAACTCAAAATTCTTATTTTAAAACAAAAAAAAAATCAAAATATGTTACTAAGAGTAACTCAGGAAATAGAGCTGTTGCAGAAGCTTGTGAACATATTCTTAAAAAATTTTTTAAAAAGAATATCATTTAAAAATGATATATATTGAATCTTTTAATTAAAGAAAAGTTTTAATCAAGTTATCGTATGGAAAAAAAAATTATTGTTGCAGCTTTCTTTCCAATTTATCCCATAACTTTTGGTTCATCAGTTGTTATAAGCAGTTTTTTTGAAGGCATTTCAATTAAAAATAAAGTTTTATTTCAAATTTCAGACAATACGAGTTTAAAAGATAAAAAAATTGTCTCTGTTAGTACATTATACCAAAATAAATTATTTAAATTATTATCTGTAATTATTTTGATTTTAAAAGTTATTAAAGAATTATTCATAGGACAACCCAAAAAAATTTTAATTATCGAGGGAGCTAGCTGGATTGGTTATGCGTTTTTATTAGTTTTAATTACAAATATTATATTTCCATCTGTAATTATTATTTATAGAGGCCACAGCATAGAATATGAAATAAGAAAGAAAAATAGCAACTTTTTAATTTCAACACTTAGTTACTATTTTGAAAAATATGTTTATAAAAATACAAAATATTCAACTTCGGTATCAAGCATTGAGCAGAATAAAATTAAAAATTTGTATGGCGTCAAAACTATTATATTTCCAAATGTAATAAACTTAATAAATAAAAAAAAAATTAATT
>JACWDU010000047.1 GCA_014653935.1 Pelagibacterales bacterium SAG-MED23
GTCATTTGAAAATATTCTTGGTGTTTCAAAAGTTATTTCTGGATATTCAGGTGGCACTTCAAAAAATCCGACATATAAAGAGGTAACATATGGAAACACAGGCCATTTTGAGGTTATAGAGGTCATCTATATTCCGGAAGTAGTTAGCTATGAAAAGCTTTTAGAGGAATTCTGGGTAAACATTGATCCGTTTGATGCTGTAGGACAATTTTGTGACAAGGGATATAGTTATAGATCAGTAGCATTTTATCAAAATGAAAAGCAAAAAAATTTAATAGAAAATAGCATTAAGGAAATAGAGGAGAAATTTAAAAAAAAAGTAGTAACTTATGTAAGAAAATTTGACAAATTTTATGTGGCAGAGGCTGTTCATCAAGATTATTACCAAATAAATTTTCTTAATTACTTAAGATATAAAAAAGGATGTAGACGAGAAGCAATATTAAATAATATTTGGGGGTCTTAAAATGTCTGTGCTTAGTAAATACGTATCTTTAAAAAATTATATTCCAACAGGCTTACCCAAAGAAACAGATTTTGAAATAAAATCGAAAGAAATCTCGATTAATGACGAAAAAAATATTTTAGTATCAAATTCATGGATATCAGTTGATCCATACATGCGTGCAAGAATGACTGAAAGAAAAAATTATAAACCACCTTTTAAAATTGGAGAAGAAATGGAAGGTTATGCAATTGGTAAAGTAGATCTCTCAAACGATAAAGGTTTTAGTGTTGGAGATTTGGTATTTAGCAGTCTTGGGATGAGAGATAAATTTATTTGTAGTTCTGATCAACTTAAAAAACTAAAACCAATTAATATGCCTATACAGTCATACTTGGGTCCACTTGGAATGACAGGACATACAGCTTACATTGGTCTTTTCAAACATGGTGAATTAAAATCAGGGCAAACTATATTGGTCTCTTCTGCTGGAGGTAGTGTTGGATCTACAGTTTGTCAAATTGCAAAAAATCTTGGTTGTAAAGTTATTGCGAGCACAGGGTCTGATGAAAAAGTTGATTGGTTAAAAAATGAATTAAAAGTTGATCATGCTTTTAATTATAAGAAAGTAGAAAACCTTGTATTACATTTCAAGGAAATTTGTCCTGATGGTTTTGATCTTTATTTTGATAATGTAGGTGGGGACTTTTTAGAATCTGCTATTTTTCAAATGAAAACATATGGTCGTATAGTGATTTGTGGAAGAATTTCACAGATGAATGCGACAAATCCTGGTTCTGGATTAAAAAACATGGCTTATGTTTTGGTAAAAAGACTTACTATTAAAGGATTTCTTATATTTGATCATGATAATGAAAGAGAGCCATTTGAAACTGAAATGTCAAAATGGTTGGCAGATGGTAAAATAAAATTTAAAGAAACCATATACGAAGGAATAGAGAATGCTCCAAAATCATTTATTGATTTATTAAATGGTAAAAATATTGGCAAAATGCTAGTCAAAATTTAGTTTAAAGAATTTGTGACTAACAAAATATTCAACAAATGATTAAAACATTTCCTTTGTTATTTATACT
>JACWDU010000048.1 GCA_014653935.1 Pelagibacterales bacterium SAG-MED23
ACTTAAAATCTAATCTTTTTGTATAAATCATGTAAATTAAAAGTACATCTATTGCTAAACCTAAATAGATAAATAAATATTTAGAAAGAAAACCAAATCCAGCAAATAGACCGAGTAATAACCAATCTAATATTTTATTATTCTTAATTCCTTTCCATAAATAAAAGACCGAAAGAGACCAAAATGGAATTAAACAAACATTTACATTAAATTCAGGTGTAGTGAAGTTATAGAAATATATTCCTTCTAATAACAAAACAGAAAGTAAACAATAAATTTTATTATCAAAGAAATCTTCAGCTAACTTAAAGACTACAAAGAATGAAACTACGATACAAATTTGACTTAACAAATAGTAAGCCCAGTCTTGAGGTCCAAAAATTTGGTAAAAAATTTCTGGCAGGAATGCGCTCATTGGGGGATGCTTATTAAATCCCCAGTCTAGGTTACTGCCCCAAGCTAAAGCTTCTATAGTATCAAGTGGTAAATTTTGATTTGTTAAACTTGGAACCAGTGTCCAAACTAATAAGTGTGCTAAAATAAAAATATAAAATAAATTATTAATATTCTTTTTATAAATGGCCATTTTTATTAATTTATACAATTAATGCATTCTTGACACTTAATAAATCATGAATATATTCTCGAGTTCATAAAATTGAATATGGTAAAAATCTCAAAAAAATACCTTCCAAAGGAAACTGAAAAATACATGTGTGCTAAGCATCTTGCATATTTCAAGCAAAAATTAACAGATTGGAAAAAGGATCTAAAGAAAACAAACAATGAAGCTATATTTAATGCTTCAATGGATGACAACAGTGCATCAGCAGATATTGTGGATCAAGCAAGTTCGTACACAGAAAAGAATGTAGAGATGAGAGCAATTAACAGACAAATAAAATTAATCTCTAAAATTGATGGTGCTTTGAAAAAAATTCAAAATGGAACATACGGTTTTTGTGAGGATACAGCAGAACCAATTGGACTTAAAAGATTAATGGCAAGACCTGTTGCAACTTTGTGTATAGCTGCGCAAGAGAAACACGAAAAAGAAGAAAAAGTTTACGCTGACACTTAGGGATAATCTATTTCAGCATCTTTATTTAATAATTTAAATCCTTTAATCACTGCAGGACGTTTAGCAATATCAACATACCATCTTGATAAACCTTTAAAATTTTCTAATCCAATGTCATGTCTTTTATGCCTAGCAATCCAAGACCATGTAGCAATATCTGCAATAGAATACTCTTTACCTGCCAAATATTCGCTTTGAGAAAGTCTTGTCTCTAAATCTTCATAAAGTTTTCTAGTAATCTTAAAATATCTTTCCTCTCCCCATTCACTTTTGCCTTGATGATAATAATGAAACTGATGATGTTGTCCTATCATCGGACCGATCAAACCCATTTGAGCCATTAACCATTGATTTATCTCTAATCGGTTTTCTTCAGGATAAAACTTTTTAGTTTTTTCACCCAAATACATCAAAATCGCACCTGACTCGAAGAC
>JACWDU010000049.1 GCA_014653935.1 Pelagibacterales bacterium SAG-MED23
TGTGGTTAGAAGTCTTGGCCACTTTGTAAGATGATTTCTAATAAGTGAGAGTCTGTTATTTTGTATTTTTTGATTGTTGAAAGGGTATTTTTAAAATCCTTTTCTGAGATAGTTCCTTTAGATTTATAACTGTATAATAAGTTCTTGATATAAGGAGCTGAATTTGATGTTTCTACTATTCCGTATGTAGGGAACTTACTTTTTTTAATAGAGTTTAAAGCCTCTAGATAGACATTGATGAAATGTCTTGCTTCAGCATTAAGTTTATTTTTATTGTAAAAAGGCAGCATATTCTCTACTGCAAATTTAGTAAAAGTTGGAAAACCCATTACTGTAAATGGCATAACTGTTGCTTCAATAGGGCCATGTAAAAAGCAGTAGTCAAACTTTCTGTTTAATAAGATGTGCTTAACAATAGTAACTGCTTCAAAGATTATTCTAGCACCATCTTTTTTCTTATTAAGCATTTGATCTTCATCAAAGTCATCTTCAGCAAAGTCATATAGTTCATTTTTTAGGATCATATAGGTCACCCAAAAACACCATACTTTCTTCGAAAAATTCTCTGTTTTTATCTGCAGCGTCTGGTTTAACGATATAGCTACCAGTTCTAATGCTTAAAGGTGCACTACTAATGATAGATGTTTTATCAACACCTCCATCTATAAAACATGCAGTTTTACATTTATTTTCAGACCAGAAATCCTTTCCTTTATATTCAAGGTTGGTGATTAAATCTGCATCTTCTAAAATTTTTTGAACAGTGAGTGCTACTTGAGCACTTACATCTAAGAAATTATTTTGAACTTTAGGAGATGCATTCACTGCATTTTTTACAAAATTTGTAAATAAAGATGAATTTGCTTTTATTTTATTTTTAATATCTATTTCGTTACTCATCTGTTTGCTCCACAAAAATATTGAATTTTGGTTCCTCGAATATTTGTTCGAATAGTTAGTTTTTTATTTGAAAATTTATTAAATTTTCTTTTTAAGATTTGTTTAAATACCCAACATGACTTTCTGCTAGTAAAGCTTCTTAAATGAATTTTAGTAACTTTGTTTTTAGCCTTAGTATTGCAGCTGTTGAAAGACCTTTGGTTATGAAAGAAAGGGAAATGAAGGGAGCCAAGGGTACGAGGCGTTGCCGTTACTCGACAGCTGCTTTTACTAAAGCTAATTACGTTATTTGAAGTTGACCTCCTGTTGTTAAGTTTATTTTTAAAGTTAAAACGCATAATTAATAAGTAGGGTTAAATTAATTTTTTTTCTGTATTTAATTTTGTTTTTGACGAAATAATTAATTGTCTCACAGACTCTTTGTTTGACTTAAATTTTTCAGCTATTTTTTCTAAACCGTAACCAGCTAAGTAATAATTAAAGACATTATATTCTTTATTACTTAAAAGTCTTTTTGCATCAATTATTGAGTCAATTTTTAATTGATCTTCATTGGATTTAATTAAAGAATTATTAAAGAAATAATTTTCAATATCTATCTCAGA
>JACWDU010000005.1 GCA_014653935.1 Pelagibacterales bacterium SAG-MED23
ATGATGCTCTTGATACATCAATCGGTAAAATTATTTTTGAAGGTCCTAAAGAGCTATTGGAGAAAACAGAGAATACCCAACCAGCAATTTTTTTGGTGAGTTATGCTATTTTTAATGTAATAAAAAAAGAGACATCATTTGATATTCATAAAGCAAAATTTTTTGCAGGACATTCTCTTGGAGAATATTCTGCTTTAGCTTGTTCAGGTGCGATAGGCTTTGCAGAAACAATAAAATTATTAAAAATAAGAGGTAATGCAATGCAAAATGCTGTTCCAAGTAAAGATGGAGGAATGGTTGCTATTTTAGGGGAAGATATAATTCAGATTGAACAAATAATTGATAAAAACAAAAATAATTTTCAATGTTTTATTGCAAACGATAACTCTAGTGGTCAAGTAGTGGTTAGTGGAAAAAAAAATGATTTAGCTAAATTATCAATTGAATTAAAAAAATTAAATATTAAAAATATTATATTACCAGTTTCGGCGCCTTTTCACTGTATCTTGATGAATGCAGCTACAAAAATTATGAGTAATGAATTAAAAAATACTAAATTTTTTGAGCCAAAAAATGAAATAATTTCTAATGTTACAGCAGAGCCATGTGGGAATCCAGAAGTCATAAAAAATTTATTAATAGAGCAAATTGAAAAACCAGTTCGTTGGAGAGAAAGTGTTATAAATATGATAAAAGCAGGAAATCAAAAATTTATAGAGATTGGACCTGGAAAAGTGTTGTCTGGTCTTGTAAAAAGAATTGATAGAAATATTAAATTAATTCAAGTAAATAATATAGATGATTTGAAAAATTTATGATTAATTTAAAAAATTTAAATATTATTTTAACTGGCGCTACAGGAGTAATAGGAGACTCTATCCTAAGTAAATTAGTTCTTGGAGGGGCAAATGTACTAGCAACAGGTACTAATGACGAAAAACTTGAAAAAATCCAAAAGAAATATGAAAATGTTAATGTTTTAAAATTTAATATATCTAATCATGATGGAATACATGAATTTATTGAGAACTGTAGTAAAATTTTTTCAAATAAAATAGATATATTAGTTAACAACGCTGGGATTACTCAAGATAACTTATCAATAAGAATGAAAGAAGAAGAGTGGAAAAATGTAATTGACATCAATCTATCCTCAACATTCTTTATTTCAAAAAATGTAATAAAGAAAATGCTTAAATCTAAAAGTGGGAAAATTATAAATATCACTTCTGTAGTTGGTCATACAGGAAACATAGGACAGGCAAATTATGCAGCTTCAAAAGCTGGCATAATTGCTATGTCAAAAAGCCTTGCTTTAGAGTATGGTAAAAAAAATATAAAAGTAAATTGCGTATCACCAGGCTTCATAATGTCAGAAATGACTAATAAAATAAGTGATGAGCACACTGAATTATTAAAATCAAGAATTTCACTCAATAAATTTGGGAATCCGGAGGATGTGGCAAATACAATTGTTTTTTTAAGTTCAAATCTCTCTGATTACATTACTGGTGAAACTATACATGTTAATGGAGGTATGTATTTTAGTTGACAAAATTAATAAAATATTTATTAACAAAATAACTTAAAGGAACTAAATGTCAGACGATATTTCAAGTAAGGTAAAAAAAATAGTTGCAGATCACTTAGGGATTGATGAGTCAAAAGTAAATGAGGAATCAAGCTTTATTGATGATTTGGGAGCGGATAGTTTAGATACAGTTGAGCTTGTAATGGCTTTTGAAGAAGAATTTGGATCTGAAATATCTGACAGTGATGCTGAAAAGATTTTAACAGTAGGTGACGCAGTTAAATTCATAGAAAATAAAGCAAACTAATTTTTTTACTCAAATGGCTGAGAAAAAACCAGGGGTAATTGTTATATTATCATCTCCCTCGGGTGCTGGAAAAACAACCCTAGTTAAGAAGATCTCAACTAGAAAAAACTATAAAATTTCTATTTCTCACACCACAAGAAAGCCAAGGATCAAGGAGAAAAATGGAAAAGATTATTTCTTTGTTGATAAAAGAGAATTTAAAAAATTAATAATAGATAAAAAATTTCTCGAATATGCAAAAGTTTTTAATAATTACTATGGATCATTAAAAAAAACTGTAATTCATAAACTTCAAAAGGGAGAGAATGTTATATTTGATATTGATTGGCAGGGAACAAATCAAATAAAGAAAAAAAAATTGAAATACAAAATAATAACTATATTTATTTTACCACCCTCTAAAAAAGAATTATTTAAAAGATTATTGAAAAGAGATCATAAAGATAAAAAAATTGCCAAGGTGAGAATGAGACAATTTAAAGATGATGTAATGCATTGGAAAGAATATAATTTTACAGTCATTAATGATGATATTGAAAAATGTTATAAATCAATAATTAGTTTTTTAAATCTACAAAAAAAACAAAAATTACCAATAAAATATAATAGAAAATTTATTAAAAATCATATTGAAAATTTAATTAATTGACTTTTCGTAGAGTTTGCAAATTTTATAGTAAGTTAAATTATCTAAATTTTGAGGTCTTAACTTTAAATCTAAAGATAACTCATTAGCAATCTCCTCAAAATTATTGAATAAAATTTTAAGTGGTTTTTTTATCATTTTACGTCTTTGACTAAAAAATGTGTTAGTAACATGTTCTAAGTTTTTGGGATCATTAATTTCAAAATATCTTTTTAGGGGTTCAAAAGTTAGCAAAGTACTCTTTATCTTTGGTGAAGGGTTAAAACAACCAGGCTCAATATCAATAATCTTATCAACCTTCATTCTCCAATTAGATAATATTGATAATCTTCCATAGTTTTTAGTATTAGATTTAGCTATAATTCTATCAGCTACCTCTTTTTGAAACATTAAGACTAATTTTTTGCAAAACTTATTCAAATTATTTATCTTAATCCAATTTGCTAATACTTGTGTCGAAATATTATATGGTAAATTGCCAAATATAATTAAGTTTTCTTTTAAAAGCTTCTCATAAAAGACTTTCGTCATATCTTCATTTATAATTTTTATTTTGTCTCCAAATTTTTCATGTAAGTAACTAACTAATCTTTCATCTTTCTCTATTACTGTTAGATTATCTGGTTTTTTTTCTAAAATTCTTTGTGTCAAAGAACCTTTTCCTGGGCCCACTTCAATAACTGAGTCATAATTTTTAATTGCTGCAGTTTCAACTATAATATTAATTGTATTTTTGTCAGTTAGAAAATTTTGTCCCAGACTTTTTTTTGGAATAAAATTCATTGTAATTTATTAAAGAAATCAAAAGCACAAAAAATTGATGATGGATCTGACTTATTCATTCCAACCATTTCAAAGTTAGGTCCATGATCAGGAGTAACTTTAATAAAGGGTAGGCCAACGGTCACATTTATTGCCTTAAATTTAAATAAAGTTTTTATTGGGGTCAAAACTTGATCATGATACATTCCCATAACTACATCAAACTTTTCAATATTTTTTTTTAAAAAAAATGTATCAGCAGAAAATGGTCCTGATATTTGAATTTTCGCTTTTTCCAAGTATTTAATTGCTGGAATAATTTCTTTTTTCTCCTCACTAATTTTACTAATTGATTCACAATGGGGATTTAAACCAAGCAATGCAATTCTAGGTTTTTTTTTTAGCTTTAAGTTATAAAATTTATTTAATTTTTTTACTGCATTTATAATTTTTTCTTTTTTTACATATTTTGTTACATCTTTTATTGGGATGTGTGTAGTCAGTGGACATACTGATAAATTTTTATTATATATAAGCATAATTGGATCACTGGTACCGGTTTTTGCACCAATATATTCTGTAATACCAGGAAATTTTTTTTTTAAGAAATGTTTTTTTGATATTGGACCATTGATTAACTTATTTATATTATTTAATTTTATTAATTTTAAAGCTAAATTAAAACACTGCCCAATATATCTATTTGAAGCGCTATTTATTTCAGAGAAAGTTTTTTTAAAAATATATTCTACATTAATTAAATTAATGATTTTATTGGAAGAATCTTTGATATTATTAATTTCATTTATAAAAAAGCTATAATTTAGTTTTTCCATTTGTTTGGTAACCAGTTTTTTACTTCCAATTAGGATAATATTATTTTTATTTCTTTTAAAACTTGGAGATTTAAAATATTTAAATAAAACTTCCGTGAAAGTGCTATTCGGTTCACCCAAAACTACCAAAATTATATTAGAGTTCATTTATTTTAATATTTTTTTTTAATCTTTTATAAAATATAATTGAAAACGCATTAAGTTGCCTATTGATTTCTTTTTTTTGTAAATCTTTTAATTCTTTTTCTATATCAATTTCTTGCTTGAACTCTCTTTTATTATTTATTTTTATTAATAAATATCCTCCTCGAATTTTAACTGGTTTTGAGATCATTCCAACATCGAGATTAATAATATTTTTTTTTATACTCTCAGATATTTGCAACTCATTTATCCACCCAATTAATCCCCCATTTTTTGATGTTTCAGAACTGCTATATATATTTGCAGTATTTTCAAAACCAATTTCATTTATGCTCGTACTTATCTTTTCATATGTATCTTGCAAACTATCATTAATGTTTTCTGTAAAAAATATCTCAGATAAGCTATACTCATACTTGATATTATTTTCTTTATATTGTTTTAAAAGTCTTTCTCTCAGATACTTTTTATCTATCTTAATATTTTTGATGTACTTGTTATAAATGAACTGATTCCATAATGCCTCTATTTGTAATTTTTTTCTGATAGTTTTGTAGCTTAAATTTTTCTCATTTAAAATTTGTTTAAATTCACTTTTAGAAATATTTTTGTTATTTAAAAATTTATCTTCCAATGTATTAGAAAAATTATCTAATTTTTTAAAATCATGGAATTTTTCCAATTCTTTTTTCTTTATTATTTCTGTAATTAAAGAATTTGTAGCAATTTCTTTTACTTTTATATTTTTTAAATTTTTTAACTTTGGGTTTAAATATAGCAAATATTTTTGTTCCTCTTCAACATCTATATTTGTTATTATCTCATTTTGTATTACAATTTCAATTTTTATAATATTTGACTGAGATTTAATACATATCGAAAAAAATATAAAAAAAATTAGTAAAAACTTAATTTTATTCATTTAATTTTCAAAGATTGTATTTGCAGTTCCTCGAACTTCAGTGAAAGGAATAAATTTAATTAGAAAAGCTAAACTTTCGTCAGGAACTAAATTTCTGTCTCTATAAAATTTTTTCTGGTATTCAAATGTTGCTAGTAGACAGTCTGTTTCATATAAATAAGACAACTTGTAAAACTGCGTAAAGTCATCCTTTAACTCTCTCGTAGTTTTATATTTTATTGCCTGTTCGTTGTTAAATTCGTATTTTGTTTCATTTGAAATGATTTCACTATCTCCAAAGTCATGATTTTCAGTAACGTAGTCAAAACTTGTATATAATTTATTTAAACCAAATGTTGCATGAATGGAATCATAGTTTGAATATTCTAAATCTCTGTCTAGAGAAAAGTCATAGTCAAATTTTATGTTATCATTTAATTTATAAAATATATTTCCCATGATGTCCGATCTCGTTTGATCTAATTTGGTTTTTGTTGGAAGATCTTCATTTTTTTTATATTTAAAAACATTTCCAAGGTTAAAACCCATAATTTTTTCGTTTTCTAAATTCTGTTTTTCATAATCTATCCCTACCGTAAGTGAACTTCCTTTTTCTACCATGTCTGACCTACCAATTCTATTTGGTGAAAATATGTTATCGTAATCTAATCTTGTATTACTGTCGGATATATCTTTTCCATTAGTTGGGCTAAATCTTAATTGCATAATTGGTTTTAAAAAATTATTTGAATTATCTAATTCTTTTTTAAGAGGTAATTCTGATTTTAACAAAATAGTACCAAATATCTCATGATCATTTTTATTTTCATAAGTTGACGAGTTTTCTGAATAAGTATTATAGTTTTTTAGCAATAAACTATAGTCAGTTTTAATTCCACCTGAAGAAATATAATCGAAGGAATTAAAATTAAAATCATTATTTATAAGTGTTTCATATTTGTTTGTTTCATAAACTTTTTGAAATCCAGAAGATAAGAATTGAAAATTTCCATTATAACTCTCATCTAGTTCTATATTTTTTGAAAAATTAAAATCAGGAAAGATATACTGGTATTTTTCATCCTCTTTTGATAAATCTTCATAAAGTTTAATTGAACTATAAAAATTTGTATTTTCATCAATATCTTTGTCCAACCTTACAAAAGATAAAAGAGTACTATCATTTTTAATTAAGGGTGTGTATTCTTTGATATCATGTATCTTTAAATAATTATCATTTGTAACATTTTGAATTTGAACTTGAAAACTTGTTGTATTATCAATATCCCCATCTAATTCTGCAAAAAAGTGAGTATTTGTATTTTCATTTTTATTAAAACTAAAATCCACGATTAATTCAGAATTTTCAAAAGACTCTCTGTACTCTGATTGAAGAATGTAGTCATTGTCAAAATATATCCTTGGTTTAAAGGTCAAATCTCTAGAATCTGAAATAGCATAAAAATAGGGAATATTAATAGAAGACCCTAAATTATCTGATCCTTTGTAAAAAGGAGTTAAAAATCCTGATTTTCTTTTAACAGATGGGTCAGGATGATTAAAATATGGCAAATAAAATATTTTTTTGTCAAAAACTTTAAACCACGATTTTTCATATTCAAATAATTTTTTTATTTTATCATGATTGAATATTTCACTTTGCATTTCCCATCCTCTACAGTTTTTATTTTCAATACTACATGTACTAAAAACAGTTTTGTAAATTTTAGTATTGTTATCGTTCGACAAAACACTACTACCCTTAAGGATTGGATCATTTTCTTCATTACCAAAAAAGGAATCTTCAAAATCTACTTTAATTTCTCTACCAACTATTTCATTAATTTTAAGATTTAATTTTGAATTTTCAAAAATATATTTATTTAAATTTACATCAGTTATAATAGCTTTTTTTGAAGATATAATTTCCTCATTTACATCAAATACTAATCCGTCATTAAAAATAAATTGATTATTAATTTCATCATTTACTTCTGTTAGATCATTACTTGAAATTTTATTTAAATTTCTATCAAATAAGACATTTGATGAATTAATTTGATAAGTGTTTTCAATTTCAATCAAAGTTTCATTTTGAGAAAAAACTATATTTTTTAATTCATTATAAATTAGTTTTTGACTTAATATGACTATATTATTTTGTTTGTCATAATACCTAACATTATCAAATACCGTCAGCTCAAAATTTACTTTATCATATACGAACTTATCACCTTCTATATTTACATATTTTTTTGGAATTTCTGCAGTTCCTTTTGTTGCAAAAATCATGTTTCCATCATTTTCAATTTTGATATTTTTAGAGTCAAAAAAAATTGTTTCCGCACTTAGATTTGTATTAACAAATATAAAAAAAAAAAATAAAATTTTTATGTAGGTATCAATTTTCATTTAGTTTAGTTAATCCCAATGCGCATAGAAGAAATATGAGGATTTGTGGTAACCATACAGATAACACAACAGGTAACGTTTCATTTTTCCCAAATAAAATTGAGAAATAATTAATATAATAAAATATTACAGAAACCAATACCCCAATGACAATTAAAAAAAATTTAGATTTAATAAAAGTTATCTTGAACATTAATAAAGCACCTATGATAGTTGTTAGCGTTAAGTAAATTGGCAAACTATATATCTTATTGAGATGTAAGCTAACTTCAGTAGCAGAATATCCAATAGATTTATAATTATCCTTTAATTTAATTAACTGCAATATATTTAAAGAATTTAAGTTTGAATACAAATTAGAAATAATTTCTTCATTAAATGAAGATAAATATTTATAATTGTCAAAAAATTCTGTTTTTTTTTTATTAGAATAAACCTTTACTTCACTTAAAACCCATTGTTTAGATTTAATATCAGCTTTTTTTGAGACTATGGTGTTTATTAAATTATAATCTAAATTTAGTCTTGTTATTTCTAAATCCTCTAAAAAATTAATCTTGTAGTTCTTTGCATTAATAATAAAAATTTGCTTATTATCACTACTTTTCTCTTTAATCCATAATCCGTCTTCATTTACAACTGCTAAATGATCTCCTTTATTGGAATATTTATATTTAGTATCTAGATATAAGCTTTTTAAATTAGCTGAAAATGAGTAATAAAATACTATAAGAATTATTCCCATTAATAATGAAACAATCGATATTATTGAAGTTATTTTTATATTATCTATTCCATTACTTCTTAATAATTCTATCTCATCTTTATCATATAGGCTTATGAAAAAAAACATTACACCTAATAAGAAAATAAAAGGTAATATTTCAAATATTATAGATGGTATATTTAATATTGTTAAAATAACCGGGTAGTAAATATTACTTTCTTTATTTTCAAAATATTTTATTTCTTCAAAGATGTTTAAAAAAAAACTTAAAAAAATGAAAACTGTGACGATAATTAAAATATTCTTAAGAAATAGTTTAGTCAGATAGCTTTCGTATTTTTTTATCATAAGTAATTTAGTTTCAAGTTTGTAATTATTAGTAATAAAAAATAATAAATAAATACCAATACAATTGGCAAAAGTAGCACTAAATAAATTAAACCAACAGAACTTAAAAGATATTTAATACTTAATTGAGACAATATTATTATAAAACTCCCAATTAAAAAAATATTAATTTTATGAAATTTCGATAAATACTTTGATTTTGGTTCAATTATTAAACTAGCTGCAATAAGTGAAATTATTAAGGTATAGAAAGGTAAAATTAATCTTTTATATAATTCTTCGCTTATTGATTTCAATTGCCTATTCTCACAAAGTTGTTGTTTATGAGTTCTTAACACCCTTTCAATATTTTTAAAACTTTGAAAAAAAAATTTTTTAAAACAATTGAATATAATTTCTGATTTAAGTTCTTGCATTTTAGGATAAGTAACTGTTTTAGTTGAAAAGTTTGATAAATCATAATCAGTTTCAGAAAAATTTAAGGCAAAAGTATTATTTTCATTAAGGTTAGTTATACCCCCATTATATAGTCTTAAAATATACCTATTATCTTTTTTAATTATCTTTCCTTCTTCCGCAACAATTATTTTTGATTTATTTTTATTTATCTTTTCATTAATATAGATTTTGTTTAGCAAACCATTTTTTTTATATTCTTCAACAAATATAGTGAGGTTTTTTACAACATTAATAAATTTTTTTTCAGAGATTAATTTTGGTAAAAAATCAATATTAGACTCTTTTATAAATATCCTAGCAAGACTTTGTGATTTAGGAACTATAAAGAGGTTTAAAACTAATTGTATAATTAAAAAAAGAATTGAGAGTTTGAGAATAAAGTTAACAAAATGTATTTTTTTAATACCATTACTCCAAAACACAATTAGCTCATTAGAATTGTTATATTTATTTATTACATAAAAAACTGAAATAAAAAAAACAAAAATAATTGTTTTGCTAAATATTTTTGGTAAATTTAATGAAACATAATAAAAGTAAACATTTAAACTATGTCCATCATCAGATACTAAATCCAATAAGTTTACTGCTTGTATGATCCATACAATAAAAGTAATACTTAATGAGGATATCAAAAAAAAATTAAGTATATCTAAAGAAAATTTACGAAATATTAATTTATTCATTGAAATTTTTGTTTTAATAAATATACAACATTATCTAATAAAAATTTCAAAAAAAATGATGCTAAATTTAAAATTTATAAATAAAATACCTAAAGACGCCAAAGATAGTGAGATTATATTCGTCATAGATAAAAATATTAAAAATAAAATCGCTAAACTACTTAATAAATACATATTTTCTAGCAAATTGTTCTCTGAGAAGAATTTTCTTACCAAAAATTTAGACAATAAAACTTATTTGTTTGTTAATTGTACAAAGTCTAAAACAACATTAGATTATGAAAAGTTGGGATCTGAATTATATTTATATCTAAAAAATAATAAAATTGAGAATTCATTTATAGATACTGATATAAGTGCCTTAAACAGCATAAACTTGGAAAAGTTACTTCATGGTGCTCAACTAAAGTCTTACGACTTCAACATTTACAAAACTGACAAAAATAAAAAGATTAGTATTAAATTAAATGTAGTTGGAAAAACTATCAACAAAAAAAATTTATTAAGAAATAAATTAAGCGCTTTGTTAGATGGAATATTTTTTACAAGAAATTTAGTATCAGAACCAGGTAATATTCTACACCCAGATGAATATGCTAGGAGAATTACTAAATTAAGAAAATTTGGTTTAAAAGTTACTGTATACGATCAAAAAAAATTAAAAAAATTAGGAATGAATGCTTTGCTTGGTGTAGGCCAAGGAAGTGTTAAAGGATCATACTTAGTAACCATTGAGTGGCATGGTACAAAAAATAATTCTAAACCTTTGGCTTTTGTTGGAAAGGGAGTATGCTTTGATACGGGTGGTTATTCTCTTAAGCCTGCAAAATTCATGGAAGACATGACTTATGATATGGCAGGCTCTGCAACAGTAGTTGGTTTGATGAAAACCCTAGCTCTAAGAAAATCAAAAATTAATGCAGTAGGTGTAGTAGGTTTAGTTGAAAATATGGTAAGTGGAAATGCCCAAAGACCAGGAGATATTGTTAAATCTTATAGTGGTAAAACAATTGAAATTTTAAATACAGACGCAGAAGGTAGATTGGTTCTGGCTGATGCTCTAACTTTCACAGAAGAAAAGTTTAAGCCTAAGTTCATGATTGATTTGGCAACTCTAACTGGTGCTATTATAGTTTCATTGGGATCAGAATATGCAGGACTGTTCTCAAACGATGACAAACTATCAAAAAAACTAATTGAAGCTGGAGAGAAGGTTGAGGAAAAACTATGGAGAATGCCTTTACATAAAAACTTTGATAAATTAATAAATTCCAAAAATGCAGATATGCAAAATATTAATTATGTTGGAGGAGCTGGATCGACAACAGCAGCTCAGTTTTTGCAAAGGTTCGTGATTAACAAAACTCCATGGGCACACTTAGATATTGCTGGAATGGCATTTTCTAAATATGGAGGTGCGTTAAATTCAGGTGGAGCAACCGGTTATGGAGTAAGATTGTTAAACAAATTTATAGAGGAGAATTATGAGTAATATCGAGCAAACTTTATCAATAATTAAACCAGATGCAGTAGAAAGAGATCTTCAAGATCAAATAAAAATTGAATTTAAAAATAATGGATTTGAAATTTTGAAAGAAAAAAAAATTCATATTTCGAAAGAAGAGGCGGAAAAGTTTTATAAAGTTCATGAATCTAAACCTTTTTATAATGATCTATGTAATTATTTATCTTCAGGTCCAATTGTTGTAATGAGTCTTCAAAGGGTGAATGCTGTTTTAGAGAACAGAAAATTAATGGGTGCCACAAATCCTGAGAATGCAGAAGAGGGAACAATTAGAAAAAAATATGGTATTTCAATTGATAAAAACTCTGTTCATGGTTCAGATAGTATTGAAAATGCTAAGATTGAATTAGATTTTTTTTTTAAAAATTAGTCAAAAACTTATTAACACCTTTTGGATAAATTTCGTGTTCAATTTTAAGCACTTTTTTTTTTAAACTTCTAGCATTATCTTTTTTTAAAATTTTTACTTTCTTTTGTAGAATAATTTTACCCGAGTCTAACTTTTGTGTTACCTTATGAATTGATGCACCAGCATATTTATCCCCATTATTAATTGCTCTTTCGTGAGTATTTAATCCTTTATATCTTGGTAAAAGAGAGGGGTGAATATTTAAAATTGGATTAGAAAATTTTTTAATAAAACTACTAGATAGTATTTTCATAAACCCAGCTAAACAAAGCATATCTATTTTATATTTTTTTAGTAATTGCAAAGAATATGTTTCAAAATTAGATTTATCCTTAAATTTAATTCCATAATTGATTATTTTTGACTTCGTTGCATATTTTAATCCTTTTGCATCTGGGTTATTAGAAATAACCAATAGAACTTTAAATAAAGATTTTTTTTGATTAGAATTTCTTATCAAGGATTTAAGGTTACTACCCCTACCACTAATAAAGACAGCTATATTTTTTTTACCTGAATATTTTTCCACTCAATCTTACTTTTTTTGAATTTTTGACAATCTTACCAATAATATAAGGTTTATATTTTTTTCCAAAGTATTTACTCATTAATTTAAAATTTTTAGGGTTTATTATTATGCAAAAACCTACGCCACAATTAAAAGTTTTTAACATTTCTTTTTCACTAATACCCATTTTATATAACCATTTAAATATATTTAATGTTTTAATATTATTTAGATCTATATCTGCACACAAATTTTTTGGTATTATCCTTTGAATATTGTCTGCTAGACCTCCACCAGTTATGTTTGCACATCCATTTATTAAATTTTTTTCATTTATATATGATAATTCTTTAACATAAATCTTAGTTGGTCTAATTAATTCTTCTTTAAGAAATTTACTTGTTTTAAAATTTATTTTTTTTTTTTTAATAAGATACCTTACTAAGGAAAAACCGTTAGAGTGAAGTCCATTAGAAGGTACTGCTAAAATAAGATCATTAATTCTAATTTTTCTGTTAAGTATTTTCTTCTTTTCAACAAGTCCGACAGAAAATCCTGCAATATCAAATTTTCCCTTTGTATAAGTTCCTGGCATTTCTGCAGTTTCACCACCAACCAATTTACAATTAGCTAACTTGCATCCCTTGACGATCCCTCTAACTAAATTTTTTAATTTATTTAAATTTATTTTGCTTACAGATATATAGTCTAAAAATAAATAAGGTTTTGCTCCTTGAACCACTAAATCATTTACACACATAGCCACAAGATCAATTCCAATTGTATCAAATTTGTTTAGATCGTTAGCAATTTCAATTTTTGTTCCAACTCCATCAGTACTAGTTACAATGTGAGGCTCTTTAAGCTTTCTAGGAATTGGAGAGATTGCACCAAAACCACCTATATTCTTAAAATGACCACTTTTACCTGATTTTCTTGTTAGCGAGCTTATGAACTTAACAAAACTATCTGCTTTAGAAATATTAACTCCACTCTTACTGTATGTTAATTTATTTGATGCCATATAACAAAGTTATGTTTTTTTTTAATAAAAAAGTATCCTACTATTTATATATATTTTTCGTATTTTTAACCTTTTATTTTATAGAGTTTTCCACAAAAGAGGTATTTGCTAAAACATTCGTTGTTTCTAAAATTGAAGTTGAGGAAAAATATAATCTTAATTTTAACAAACTAAAAGTTATAGACAAAGGTTTTAAAAAAGCATTTCAAGATCTTTCTAAAATGATACTAGAAGGTAAAGATCAAGATAAAATTACCAATAGTTCAATAGAAGATATTAAAAAATTAGTTGATAATTTTTCTATACTAGATGAAAAATTCATAAATCAAAAATATAAAAGCATTATAGAGGTTGAATTTAATAGAAATAAATTAATTACATTCTTAAACTCTAAAAATATAACTCTCTCATTACCAAAGAAAGTAAATGTTTTTTTTCTACCAGTCTTAGTTGATTTAGAAAATAATAGTTTTAGTTATTTAAATGATAATATTCTTGTAAAAAATTGGGAAAGAATAAATGAAAATTATTTCCAAATTAATTATATTTTACCAAACGAAGACGTAGAAGATTATTTAATTATAAAATATAATATTAAAAATATCGAAAGTTATAATTTTACAAAAATTTTAAAAAAATATAATTTTGAAAATTATATAATAATGATAACGTTTAAAAATAAAAATAATATTAAATTTTATTCGCAAGTAAATTTTGATGATAGATTATCAATATTAAATAAAAATTTTATAAATAAAAATTTAGAAGATTATTCAGATTTAACATCAATGATATTAAATATAAAAAATAATTATGAAGATAATTGGAAGGCAATTAATAAATTCAATCCATCTACATCAGTACCAATTCGATTATCAGTAGAATCATTAAATATAAAAAAATCTTTGAAATTAGAAAATGCTTTGTCTAATTTGGATTTCGTAAATACATATAAAATTGAGAAATTTGATAGTAATGAGTTAATATACAAAGTTGATTATAGCAGTAGTCCAAAAAGATTCTTAAAAGATATTTTGATCTATGATATTGAAGTTGACACTTCTACAACTGATTGGAAAGTAAAATGAGTGAATTAAATCAATTACTCTTAGAGTTAGATTATAAAACTAATTTTAATGAACATGATTTTTATTTATCACAAAGCAATTCTAACGCATTTAATTTGATTAACAGATGGCCAGCATGGGATAAAAAAATATTAAATATATCAGGTGAAAAATTTTCTGGAAAAAGTCATCTAGCAAATATCTTCAGGTTAAAATCTAAAGCATTTTTTGTTAAGGGAAATAAGATTGATAATTCAATTTTTAAAAGTCTTAAACTACATGAAAGTATAATTATTGATGATTTTGAAGAGTGTAACAAGGAAGAAATACTCTATTCAATTTTTAATCTAATAGATCAGGATAGCAAGTATTTGTTGATAAATTCATTAAAACCAATAAATGAAATTAAATTCAAATTACCTGATTTAGCTTCAAGATCAAAAAATTGTCTTTACGCTGTAATTGAAAATCCAGATGATGAATTACTTTTTGCTATAATTTTAAAGAATTTTTCTGATCGTCAGATTAAAATCGAAAAAAAAATAATAAATTTCATAATAAGTAGAATTGACAGATCTTATAGAAAAATTGATGAATTTATATATAAGATTGACGAATTAAGTTTAAAAAAAAAAAAACCAATTAATTTAAAAACGATAAAAGAGATTTTGTAAATTGAATAAATATAGAACTCATACCTGCGGAGAATTAACTAAGTTACATAAAGAAAAAGTAATTTCTTTATCTGGTTGGATTAACAAAAAAAGAGACCATGGAAATCTTTTATTTATAGATTTAAGAGATAACTTTGGAATTACACAATGCGTTATAGACAAAAGTAATGAAATTTTTAAGCAAATTGAAAAACTTTCATTGGAAACTGTAATTAAAATTACAGGAATGGTTATAGAGAGATCAAATGAAACTATAAATAAAAATATTTCTACCGGTGAAATAGAGGTCAAAATTAATAATATTGATATTCTAGGTGAAACTAAGGAATTACCAATGCCAGTTTTTTCTGATCAAGAATATGCTGAGGAAATTAGACTAAAGTATAGATTTTTAGACTTAAGAAGAAAAAAAATACATCAAAATATTATCTTAAGATCAAAAGTAATTTCATTTATTAGAAATGAGATGCAAAAACTAGGTTTTTTAGAATTTCAAACCCCCATATTAACTTCCTCGAGTCCAGAAGGCGCAAGGGACTTTCTTGTTCCAAGTAGATTAAATCCTGGAAAATTTTATGCTTTACCACAAGCACCTCAACAATTTAAGCAACTCATAATGGTGTCTGGTTTTGACAAATATTTTCAAATAGCACCTTGTTTCAGAGATGAAGATGCAAGAGCAGATAGAAGTCCTGGAGAATTTTATCAATTAGATATCGAGATGTCTTTCATTGAACAAGAAGATGTTTTTGATGTGATAGAAACCTTATTTTTAAAATTATTTAAAACATTTAGTAATAAAAAAATACTTGATGCAAAATTTCCAAGAATTACTTACGAAGATGCAATGCTTAAATATGGATCAGATAAACCCGATTTAAGAAATCCATTAGAAATTACAGATTTAACAAATATTTTTGTGAGAGAGGATGTAAAATTTGAAATATTTAAGAAATTAGTTAAAAATGGCTCAATAGTTAGAGCTTTAGTTACAAAAAATACAAAGGATAAACCTAGAAGTTTCTTTGATGGAATTGATAAATGGGCAAAAGATCAAGGTTCGTCTGGTCTCGCGTATTTTACTTTGGAAAAAGAGGACAAGATCAGCGCGAAAGGACCAATTGGTAAATTTTTTTCAGAAACTTCATTGATGGAAATTATCAGTCAAACAAAGGCTAATATTGGAGATACTATTTTTCTTTCTTGTGGAAAAAAAGATGATGTAGAAAAATTATTAAGTGTTGCAAGAAACAAAATAGCTGAAGATTTAGATTTAATTGATAATGAAATATTTACATTTTGTTGGATTGTTGATTATCCAATGTATGAGATTGATGAAACAACCAAAAAAATAAAATTTAGTCATAATCCGTTTTCTATGCCACAAGGAGAAGTAAATAAATTAGATCTTTCTAATCCTTTAAATATTAAAGCTTATCAATATGATATTGTTTGTAATGGGATTGAGCTGTCATCGGGGGCTATAAGAAACCATGTTCCCGAATTAATGTATAAATTATTTGAAATTGCAGGTTATTCAAAAAAAGACGTTAATAGTAAATTTAGTGGAATGATAAATGCTTTGAGTTATGGAGCACCACCCCATGGAGGAATAGCGCCAGGAATCGATAGAATTGTTATGCTTTTAGCAAATGAAAAAAACATAAGAGAAGTTACAATGTTTCCAATGAACCAAAATGCACAGGATTTAATGATGAATGCACCATCTGAAATTTCAGATGATCAGTTAAAAGAGTTAAATTTAACTATTAAAAAGAAAAAATAATTATTTCTTTCCTTTAAGTTTTATTTTTATATCAGATAAATCTACTAATTTCTTTTTATAATTACTTCTAACAAAACCCTTACTTGTAATGTCTTTTACTAATTTTAAGAATTGAGTTTTATCCTCAATGTTTTCATCTGTATCAGCTTCATCTAAAATTTCAGATCCACCTATAGAAGGAGTATGGGCAAGATCTTCTCTATTTAGATATGATATTGCTAATTCTCTAAATATATAATCGAGAATAGATGTTGCGCTTAATATTCTGTCGTTTCCAAATACTTTTCCCGAAGGTTCAAATTTAGTATCTACAAAGGCATTTACAAACTCATCCAATGGCACTCCGTATTGCAATCCAAGAGAAACTGCTATTGCAAAGTTGTTCATTGTTGCTTTTACTAATTCACCTTCTTTACTTGTATCAATAAATATTTCCCCTATTTTACCATCTTCGTACTCACCTGTATGTAGGTATACTTTATGATCTCCAATTGATGCCTTTTGGATATATCCTTTTCTTCTGTCTGGCATACTAAACCTTCTACCATTACTATCTTTAATATTTTTAGTTAGAATTTCTTGATTAATTTTAAGACTGTTTTTTTGTTCAGGTTGAGGAAGCTCATTTTCTACAACATTTATCTTGTTTTTTTCAATTTTTTCTAAATTTTTGGTTTTTCTGTTATCTAGTTTTACATCTAATATTTCAAATTTTCCGTCATCTCTTTTCTCTATATTTTGTATGTTTTTTTCATCAATATCATCTAGATAATGACTTACCTTAAAACTACAGGTGTAGTACGTCTCTACTAAATATTTTGCCATTTAATTTCCTTATTTATTTATAAAATTGAATCTTAATCATATAATGTATATAGAAATTTAAAATTTTAGTCTAATTTAATTTATACAATTTTAAATTGAAAAAAAAAATAAACTTTTATGTTGACAGTATTTAAGCAAATTTTTACCTGGTGGAATCAGCAGACGTTTGGAACAAGACTACAAATATTTTTTTTTGGAAAATTAGTTGGAGAAGACAAAAATGGAAATAAATATTATGAGAGTAAATCAGGAAGAAGATGGGTGATTTATAATGGTGAAGTTGAGGCATCAAAAATACCTAATGAATGGTATTCATGGATGCATTACATGAATAATAAAATAGAAAATGATCATAATTTAAAAAAATATGCTTGGCAGAAAGAACATTTGCCTAACCAAACAGGATCAAGCAATTCTTACCATCCCAAAAAATATAATAATGTTGTTAAAAAAAAATATAAAAGCTGGAAAAGTTAATTTTTTATTAATATCGGTTTTTAGTATTCTTATAATGAATAATATACTTGCGGACACTATGCTAAAAAGTGAGACGATTGCAGAGTTAAGTGTTCTTGATAAGGTAAGTTCGAAAAATACAAATATTAAAGTTCAAATTGGAGAAGAATTTTCTTTTCAAAATTTAAGTATAAAAGTTATAAAATGTTATAATTCAGAATTTGATGATGATCCAGAAGTTACAGCTTACATGCAAGTAAGGGATACCACAATGAAAAACAATGATAAAGTATTTGTTTTTAATGATTGGACATTTGCATCAAGTCCTTCTATTAGACCATTTGATCATCCAGTTTATGATGTTTGGTTAAAAAAATGCTATAGCTAAATAACTTTTTCTTTATCTAACCAACTTACATTGAAGTTAGACGTTATAAATTTTTTATTATTAAGTAATACTTTATGCAGCTCTATTGTAGTTGTTATTCCATCGATCACAAACTCGTCAAGAGATCTTAACATTCTTTGAATTGCTTCTTCTCTGTTTCTTCCATGAGTTATTACTTTACAAACCATGCTGTCGTAATAAGGTGTTATTTTATATCCTTGGTATATTGATCCATCAACTCTTGTTCTAAAGCCAGATGGTTGATGGCACATACCTATTTTTCCTGGTGAGGGTTGAAAATTATTACTTGGATCTTCAGCATTAATTCTACATTCTATGGCGTGGCCCCTAGGGTTTATATCACTTTGTTTTAAGGCTGTATCGCCTGAGAAAGCTATCCATATTTGCTCTTTAATTATATCAATTCCTGTAACCATCTCGGTTACTGGATGCTCAACTTGTACTCTAGTATTCATTTCTAAAAAGTAGAATTTTCCATCTTCATATATAAATTCAACTGTTCCAGCTCCTTCATATCCTATCTTGCTAACCATACTTACAGTTTTTTCAAATAGATCTTTTCTAATAGTATCATTTAAAACCGGACTAGGAGTTTCTTCTATAAGTTTTTGATGTCTTCGCTGAACAGAGCAATCTCTCTCGTGCAAATGAACAGTTCTATTCTTACCTGATAAAACTTGCACTTCTATATGTCTTGGATTTTGAAAAAATTTTTCAATATAAACTTCATCATTGCCAAAAAATTTTTTTGCTTCCTGCTTAGCTATTAAAAAAAGATTTTTAAACTCTTCTAACTTATTAACAATTTTCATTCCCTTTCCACCACCTCCACCAGATGCTTTTATTAAAACTGGAAATCCTATCCTTTCACATATTTTTTTTGCTTCATTAATATCTTTGATACCACCTTCTGAACCATCTATTACTGGAAGCCCATATTCTTTAGCAACTTTTTTAGCTTCAATTTTATCTCCCATCATTTTTATTAAATTAGACGAAGGACCTATAAATTTTATATCATTTTCCTCTAATATTTTTGCAAACTCAAAATTTTCTGATAAAAAACCATAACCAGGATGAACGGCTTCAGCATTTGTAAGTTCAACAGCTGACATAATTGCAGGAATATTTAAATAACTAAATGTTGGTTGATGGGGGCCCACACAAATGCTTTCATCAGCCAATCTTACATGCATGCTATCTCTATCTACATCTGAATGAATAGCTACAGTCGCAATACCCCATTCTTTACATGCTCTAATTATACGTACTGCTATTTCTCCTCTATTAGCTATAAGTATTTTTTTAAACATTAATTTAATCGAGAGTCGCGATAGTCTGACCAAACTCTACAGGCTGCCCATCTTCAACGCTAATTTTTTTTACAACTCCATCTAGCGGGCTTGGAACATGATTCATAGTTTTCATTGCCTCAACAATCATAACTGTATCTCCCTTTTTAATTTTTTGACCTATCTCTATAAATTTTTTACCACCTGGTTCTGGAGCCAGATAAGCAGTGCCAATTATTGGTGAAGTAATTTTTTTGGAGTTATCAATTAAAATTTCTTCTTTTATAACTCTTTTTTCATTACCAGGTACTACAGTTTCAATATTTTTTGATAGTCTAGATTTTGAAACTTTTACTTTAACATCTTTTTCAGTATACTCTATTTCAGTAAGGTCAAATTCTTCTAAATAATCATTCAGTTCTTTAATAATGTTTTTATTAATTTTCATTTTTTAATATTTCATGCATAGAGTTTATGGCTAAAATATAACCATTTATTCCTAGACCACAAATTATACCAGTAACAACAGCACTTAAAAGGGACTTATGTCTAAAATCCTCTCTTTTGTAGATATTTGATATGTGAAGTTCTATAATAGGTTTTTTAAAAATACTTAAAGCATCTCTAATAGCTACTGATGTATGGCTGTATCCAGCGGCATTTATAATAATTCCATCATGTGTTTTGCGAGCATCTTGAATAAGATTTACAATATCTCCTTCAATATTTGATTGTTTGATCTCTATATTGATATTTAAATCTTTTGCTCTATTAAGACAAATTTCTTCAAGATGTTTGTAGTCGTTGCTACCATATTGAGTTTGTTCTCTTTCACCTAATAGATTAAGGTTAGGACCATTAATTATTATTAATTTACTCATTCGAACTTTATATTATATGAATAAAAAAAATAAAATAAAAATAGTAGTCAATGGTAAGCTTTTGACTGTAAACTTAAAATTTTCTTTAGAAAATCTTACAGAAAAGTTAAAAACACCAGTTAATAAAGTAGCAATAGAATTAAATGAGGAAATAGTTGATAAGAAAAAATTGAAAAAAATTTATCTAAAAAATAAAGATAAAATTGAAATTGTTCATTTTATAGGTGGCGGATAATGAAATTAGATATTTTGAAAATTGCAAATAAGAAATTCAAATCCAGGCTTATAGTTGGAACTGGAAAATATAAAAATATGCAAGAGTGTGCAAAAGCTATAAAAATTTCAGGTGCTGAAATTGTTACAGTCGCTGTAAGAAGAGTTAATATATCAGATAGGTCCAAACCTCTGTTGATGGATTATATTGACCCTAAAAAAATTATGTACTTACCCAATACTGCAGGATGTTTTACTTCTAAGGAAGCCTTAAGAACTTTAAGACTTGCAAGAGAAATCGGAGGTTGGAAAATAGTTAAATTAGAAGTTTTAGGAGATAAAAAAAATTTATTTCCTGATATGATTGAAACTCTAAAATCCACAGAGGTTTTAACAAAAGAAGGTTTTAAAGTAATGGTTTATTGTAATGATGATCCTCTTATGTGTAAAAGATTAGAAAATTCCGGAGCATCAGCTATTATGCCATTAGCTGCTCCAATCGGATCTGGTCTAGGTATTCAAAATAAAACAAATATTAAAATTTTAAGATATCAAACAAAAGTTCCTTTGATAATTGATGCTGGAATAGGTCAGGCTTCAGATGCAGTTGAAGCTATGGAGTTAGGTTGTGATGCGGTATTAATTAATACAGCGATTGCGAAAGCTAAAAATCCTTTCCAAATGGCAGAATCAATGAAATACGCTGTATTATCAGGTAGAAAATCTTTTCTTTCTGGAAGTATAACCCCCAGTCTAAATGGGTCTCCTTCATCTCCAAAAAAAGGACTAATCTAATTTCTTTCTTTTAAAATTTTTTCTCTTTTTGAATTTAGATCTTTTAAAATTTAATTTTTTTTTCTTTTTTTATTTCTTTATTTTTATCAGTTTTTTCTTCTACAAATTTTTGTAAAGCTTCAACCTTTTCAATTTTTTCTAACACTTTAGAAAGTTTTGATTTAAATTCTACCGTGTAATCTTGCAAACCTAATCCTTCACTGGTATTAAAATTAATTGTAATTTTATTCTTTTTTTTAAAATAATTTAAATCCTCAGAAAAATAATTTTTAATAAAATTTAGTATTTTTTCATTAAGATTAACCTCTACTACTTTAGCATTTGTTTCAAATGTTTTGATTTCAATTAACTTAATTATCTTTAAAGCGAAGGTCTCGTTAGTTAATTGAATTGACCATTTTACATTACTTTCTCTTAATCTTTGTCTAGACATCTCAAGCAATCCAAAATTACTAATTCTTCCTATTTGAATTCTTGCTCTGTCATTTCTGCATCTTTCCTTTAACCTTCTTTCAACTTGTTTACGATTATTAAAACTAAGCATATCAATGAAATCTATTATTATCAGACCAGATAAGTCTCTGATTTTAATTTGCCTTGCTATCTCCTCAGCCGCTTCAAGATTAGTATCTAGAGCAGTACTTTCTACGTTCTTTTGTTTGATAGATTTACCTGAATTTATATCAATTGAAACTAATGCTTCTGTTGGATTTATAACAATATAGCCTCCAGAGCTAAGATAAACTTCTGATTTAAATATTTCAAAAAGTTTTTTTTCAATATTTTCTTTAAAAAATAGTGGTATTTTTTCTCTGAATTTTTTTATTTTTTTTATTTGTTTAGGCATCATAAGTTTCATGTAGTTTTTTGCTTTTTGATATCCCTCGTTACCTTCTACTATTATATTTTGTGTATCTTCATCATACATGTCCCTTATACTTCTTTTAATAATATCACTCTCTTGGTGAATTAAAGATGGGGCTATAGAATTTAATGCGCTATCTTTTATTGAGTTCCAAGTTGTAATTAAATTTTTGAGATCACCATCTATTTCATTTTTAGTTTTATTTGAACCAGCTGTTCTAACTATGATGCCCATTTCTTTAGGAATTTCTATTTCATTTAAAATTTTTCTTATTTTTTTTCTATCACCTGGATTAAATATTTTTCTTGAAATGCCACCTCCTTTAGCGGTGTTTGGCATTAAAACTATATATTTTCCTGCAATGCTAATAAATGTGCTAAGTGCAGCTCCTTTAAAACCCCTTTCGTCTTTGAGCACTTGAACCAATATGACCTGGTTTGGTTTTATAACCTCTTGAATTTTATATCTTTTTGATGGAAATTTTTTTTCATTATTTACTTTTTCTTTACTTTCATCCTCTAACTTTTCTACTGGATCATTTAACTTGATTTCTTCGTTACCTTCTAAAATTTGATTTTCATTATTTTCACTTTCTTTGGATAATTCTTCTCTTACTTTTTCTTCTTCTTCTTTTATTTTCTCCAAGTCTGTTTGCGGAAGTTGATAATAATCAGATTGAATATCATTAAAAGATAAAAAACCATGTCTCTCCCTTCCAAAATCAATAAAGGCAGCCTGTAAAGACGGTTCTATTCTGCTTACTTTACCAAGATAAATATTATTTTTTATTAATGTGTTATTTACACTTTCATACTCGTAATCTTCGATATGATTATCATTTTTGAGAACAACTCTAGTTTCACTTGGATGCGATGCATCAATATATAAATTTTTTGACATAATTTTTGATTATTTTTCATTTGTTTATTTTTAAAATTCGGTGCCATAACTTTAACAAATTCAATCAATAAATTAAACTAAAATGAGCAAATTCATAAAAAAACTTCTAATAGCTACAACATTATTTTCATTTGCGAGCATTATAGTAGTCTTCATAATTCTTTGGTCTTATTCAAATAAATTACCAGATTATAAGTTTCTGAAAAATTATAAGCCACCAGTATCAAGCAAAGTTTATTCTGGAAATGGAGTATTAATAAGTGATTTTTCGTCTGAAAAAAGAATATTTGTTCCATTCAATGCCATACCAAAAAAATTAATAAATTCATTTTTATCTTCAGAGGATAAGAATTTTTTTAGACATCCAGGTGTAGATGCAAAAGGGGTATTAAGAGCAATTAAAAACAACATTTTTAATTTAATAAAATCAAATAGATTAGAAGGTGCATCAACGATTACTCAACAAGTAGCTAAAAATTTTCTTTTATCTAACGAAGTAAGTTTAGATAGAAAGATAAAAGAGGCCATTTTAGCCTTTAGGATTGAAAGAGTTTTGACAAAAGAAAGAATATTAGAACTTTATTTAAATCAAATTTATCTTGGTGAAGGATCATATGGTATAGCTTCTGCAAGTCTGAGATATTTTGATAAACCAATTGGTGAATTGAATTAT
Organism: Pelagibacterales bacterium SAG-MED23; assembly: GCA_014653935.1. The sequence goes on from JACWDU010000005.1 coordinate 24,062, forward strand.
TCTGAGTCTGCCATGCTAGCTGCATTACCTAAAGCTCCTAGCAAATACAATCCATATAAAAATAAAGAATTAGCAACTTATAGAAGAAATTTAGTAATCAAAAATCTTTACGAGAATAACTATATTTCTAAAGAAAAATATGATGATCTAATTAATTCCGAAATTATTTTAAAAAAAAGAAAAAGAATTTTTTTAGAAGATACAAGGTATTTTGTGGAGGATATAAGAAAAAAGGTAATTCGGGATTATGGATATGAAAAAGTTCATAAACAAGGTTTTAACATAAAAACTCCAATTAATTTAGAACTTCAAAATTTAGCTTCAGCGTCATTAAGAAAAGGATTATTAGAGTATGATAAGAGAAAGGGCTGGAGGGGGGCTTTAGATAACAGGAAAAATCAAGATTGGAATAAAAATTTAGATAAGTTTGATTTAGAAAAAACAATTGGTTGGAAAATAGCAATTGTAAAAAGAATAGATAAGTTTGAGACTGTAATTCAAACGTCAAATAAAGAAAATGGGATAATTAGTTATGAGGATATTAATTGGACAAGGAAAAATTTTGACCAAATTTTTAAAATTAATGATCTAATTTATGTTAAAAAAATTTCTGATGGGGTATTTAGTTTAAGACAATTGCCAAACGTTAATGGTGGGATTGTTGTCATGGATCCTTACAGTGGTAGAGTATTGGCAATGTCAGGAGGTTTTAGTTTTAAAAAAAGTGAATTTAATAGAGTATCACAAGCAAAGAGACAGCCTGGATCAGCTTTTAAACCTTTTATATATGCTTTGGCATTAGAAAATAATTATACACCATCCTCTTTAATCCTGGATGCCCCAATCGTTCTTGATCAAGGAGAAGATCTTAAAATGTGGAAACCTGAAAATTATGGAAAAAAATTTTATGGCCTTTCTACATTAAGAACAGGTGTTGAAAAGTCTAGAAACCTCATGACTGTGAGAATTTCACAAGACTTAGGAATAGATAAGATTATAAACTTTTCAAAAAAACTTAACATCTATGATAATCCTGATGAATTATTGTCTGTTTCATTAGGATCAGCAGAAACGACATTATTGAATATTACAAGTGCTTACTGCTCGTTTGTAAATGGCGGAAAATTAATTGAACCTATTATAATTGATAGAATCCAGGAAAGTGAGGGAAATACAATTTTTAATAATGAAAAAAGATTTTGTGAAAATTGCGATAAAATTTCATTTGAAGGTAATAATATACCAATAATAAAAAGTAATTTTAAACAAATCTTCTCCCCACAAACTGCCTATCAAATGACTTCAATATTGGAAGGAGCAATACAAAGAGGTACTGGAAAAAAACTAAGTGATTTAAATTTACAACTTGCAGGAAAAACTGGCACAACAAATAACAATTCTGATGCATGGTTTATAGGATTTACATCTAATTTAGTTGTTGGTGTTTATGTGGGATACGACATTCCAAAAAGATTAGGAAAATACGAAACAGGATCTAAAACTGCACTTCCAATATTTAAAGAATTCATAAAACAAGCCATAAACAATTATCAGGCCAGACCTTTCAAAATTGCTAAAGGAATTAAAATGATGGTAATTGATGCTGAGACAGGAAAAAAAGCAGATTTTGGCTCAAAAAAAACCATCATTGAGTCTTTTAAAAAAGAAAAAATTGAAAATCAGTTATTTATTAGTAATGATAATGACAAATCTGATAAATTAAAAAATAATATTTTAAAATTTTATTAATGGAACAAGAAATTGAAAAATTTAAATCTGAAGTAGTTAAAATTAATCAAAGAATCAAGGAGTTTCTTTGAAGAGCAAAATATAGAGACAAAAAGAAATAAACTAAATACTATTGTAGAAGATCCAAAATTTTGGAATGATAGAAAACAAGCCGAAAAAATATTAAAGGAAAAAAAAGGTTACGATAATTTATTAGATTCCCATAAGCAATCAGAGAAAGAGATAAATGAGCTGTATGATATTTTTCAACTAGCTAACGAAGAAAATGATAAACAATTAGTTCAAGAAACTTTAAAAAAATTTTTAAATCTCAAAGAAGAATTCAAAAAATTAGAAATTAAATGTTTTCTCTCCAATGAAAACGATATTTTAGATAGTTATTTAGAATTTCATGCAGGAGCAGGTGGTACCGAAAGTCAGGATTGGGCAGCGATGTTAAGAAGAATGTATATGAAATGGGCAGCTGTTCGAGATCATAAAGTAGAATTAATTAGTGAACATAAAGGAGACGAAGCAGGAATAAAATCTTCAGTAATAAAAATCTCTGGAGAATACATTTATGGTTTTTTAAAATCAGAGTCAGGTATTCATCGTTTAGTTAGAATTTCACCTTTTGACTCAGGGGCTAGAAGACATACTAGTTTTGCAAGTGTTTGGGTTTATCCAGTAATTAGCGAGGATATAGATATAGAGATATTAGATAAAGATTTAAGAATAGACACTTATAGATCAAGTGGAGCAGGTGGACAGCATGTAAATACAACAGATAGCGCTGTAAGAATTACTCATATTCCAAGTAGAATCGTTGTTCAATGTCAAAATGAAAGATCTCAGCACAAAAATAAGGAAACATGTATGAATATGCTTAAAGCGAGACTCTATGAGCATGAAATCCGAAAAAGAAAAAAAGAGAGTGATAATATTGAAAATTCAAAATCTGAAATTGGCTGGGGACATCAAATTAGATCATACGTATTACATCCTTATAGAATGGTTAAAGATAATAGAACAAATTATGAGAACTCTAATCCAGATAAAGTTTTGGATGGTGAGATTGATAATTTTTTAGAAAACTCTTTATATAAAATTAATGCGTAAAACTATTTTAATTATAATTTCAGTAACATTAATGGTCTTATTTTTTTCTTTAATTTATTTGAGTACTTATGGAGTAAAGACAGACAAATTTAATACTTTTATAAACGCTAAAGTTAAAGAATATAATTCTAGATTAAATCTTAAACTTGATGTTGTATTTATTAAGTTAAATCTCATTCAAGGTTCTATAAATATTAATACTAAAGACTCAATTTTAATTGCTGAAAATAATGAAATAAAAATTTTAAATACGGATATAAATTTAAATATTTTAAAATTTATAAAAAAAGAAAACTCAATTAAAAATTTAAAGATACAATCCTCAGAAAATTCTATTAAAAAAGTTACATCTTTATTAAATTCAATAAACTTCGACCTATCAAGATATGTACTTTATAGCCAAATCAAAAAAGGATTTATTGAATTTAAATTAGAGGCGGAATTTGATACTATAAGCCAAAAACTAAATCCATATAGCCTTTCTGGTTCTATTAAAGAAGCAAAATTTAATTTGTTAGGTTATGACAGTATTGACAGAATTAATTTTGATTTTGATACTAAAGATAAATTGACAAAAATTTCAAATTTAAACTTTACATATAGAAATTTAAATTTGGTATCAGAAAGTATTGAAATTAATATTGAAAAGGCAGAATTATATTCTATAAAAGGAGATATCGAAAATTCCAAAGCATTAATAAATCCAAATGTATTATTTAAATTAGCAAATATTAAACAGGATTTTTTATCTAATATCGATATTCCAATTAAGAGTAAAAATCTTTTTTCATTTACATTTAATAAATTTAAGAAAATAGAAAATATAAAAATTGATTCAATAATAAATTTTGATGAAATATATTTGGGTAAAAAGTACAAAAATTTAATTTTTCTTAAGGGTGGTACAATTAACTCTAAGTACGAAAATAAACAATTTAACGCAGTTTTAACATCAAATTTCATATTTTCTAATAATTTAAAATCAAAAAATGATTATAAAAACAATAGATTAAAATTATTTTTAAAAAGTAAAAGTAATAATAAATTCAAAATAAATGGAAATATTAGCAATCAAAAAACATCTTTAGATCCTAAAGTTCTTTTAAAACTTTTAGGATTAGATACCACTCTAATATCTGAGGAAAGCATAAATATTGAAACAAACAATCAATTCAAATTTGAAATTAATAAGAATAAAATAGAAAATTACCTAGTAAACTCAAAAATTGATTTTGATAAATTAGAGCTAAACAAAAAAATTCAAGATGTTCTATATTTAAAAAACATTAAAACTGAATTAATTTTTGGGGATGAATTATTAAAGCTAGATTTGAAAAGTAATTATTCATTTTTAAATCAAAACTATAATAATGAGTTAGATAATAATATTTTAAATTTAAAATTTGACAAAAATAGATCAAAAATCTCTGATGTAAAAATCTTTTTAAAGACTGAGAACAATAATATTAATACAAGAGAATTTAAAAAATTTTTTAATCTTCAAGAAAACTTAGTAGAGGATCAAATTATCAATCTAGATTCTAATTTTTTAATCAATTTTTCCATTGATGATAAATTTAATATAAATAAACTTGATGTAAACTCTGATTTAAATTTAGATAATTTAGATATTAATTTTAAATCTAATCTTGTAAAAAAATATTTTGAAAATTACGAAAATAAAATATCTATTAAGGACTCAAATCTTTCATTTAAATACTCGAACGATATAATTAATTTTCAATTAGATGGAAAATATTCTTTAAATAACAAAAAAGATAATTTTTTCATTAAATTTAGGGGAAATGAAAATAATTTTGAATTTTACTCATTACTTGATTTAGAAAAAAATATTTTAAATATAAGTGATATTCAATATTATAAAAAAAATAATATACCTGCAAAATTAGAAATATTATTAAATAAATCAAAAAAAGGTTTTAACTTAAAAAAAATTAGTTTTAATGAAAATAAGAATTATATTTCAGCTCAAAATTTAAATTTTTCCCCTGACTTTAAGATACAAAGTGTAGATGAAGTTGATGTAAATTTTGTAAATACAAATGAAATTTTAAATAACTTCCAAATTAAAAAAAATATAAATAACTATAATTTTATTGGATACCAAATTGATGGAGAACAATTAGTTGAAACACTATTGAAAGGTAACAAAAAAAATAAAATTTCCAAATTATTTCACAATATTAACACGTCATTAATACTGAGCATAAATAAAATATATTTAGAAAAAGATACATACCTTGAGAAATTTATAGGTGAATTTGATATAAAGGAAAATAAGTTATTTCTAGCTAAGGCTGATGCAATATTAGAAAATAATAAGAAATTTTCTTATTCTTATCGAACAACAATCAAAAATGAAAAAATTACAAATATATTAATTGATGGACCAAAACCATTTATAAATAATTATAAATTTATTAAAGGTTTCGACGAAGGAGAATTAAAATTAAATTCTACGAAGATTGATAATATTTCTAGATCAAATCTAAAAATTACTAATTTTAAAGTCAAGGAAGTTCCAGTGCTAGCAAAAATACTTACACTCGCATCTTTGCAAGGGATTGCGGATCTTCTAACAGGAGAAGGAATAAGATTTGATGAATTTGAAATGGATTTTAAGACAAAAAATAATCTAACAGAAATCGATGAGCTTTATGCAATTGGACCAGCTATTTCAATAATGATGGAAGGTTACATCGAGAAAGACAGAGTAACAAGTTTAAAAGGAACTTTAGTTCCAGCAACAACAATTAATAAAACAATATCCAAAATTCCTCTGCTCGGTAACATTTTAGTTGGTAATAAAACTGGTGAAGGTGTGTTTGGTGTTAGCTTTAAGATAAAGGGACCTCCAAGTGATCTAAAAAGTTCAGTTAATCCAATAAAAACTTTAACACCAAGGTTTATTACAAGGACTCTAGAAATTATTAAAGGTAATTAAACTGTAATTTTAAAGTGTTTCTTCTTTCCTATAGACAACTTTATAAAACCTTTGTCAGAGAACAAGATAGGATCAACAATATATTTTTCATCCTGTATATTTTTATTATCTATTTTAATAGCGTTTGATTTAATCAATCTTCTTATTTCAGATTTTGAAATATCTTTATTAACAAATGAAATAAGCTCTATAATATTTTTTGATAGAATATCATTTTTGACTTTAATTCCTGGAAGATTTTCACCAGTAGAGTTTTCTTTAAAGGTATTTTTTGCAAGTTTTTCAGACTTCTCAGACTCTTTTTTCCCATGAAGCATTTCTGTTGCATTATTGGCAAGTAAAATTTTTAATTCATTAATATTTTTATCCCTTAAATTATTTATTCCATCTAATGATAAATCAGTGAACATTTTTAAAAACTTTATTACATCACGATCATCCGTGTTTCTCCAAAACTGCCAATAATCATATGGTGATAGCATATCTTTATTAAGCCATATTGCACCTTTTTCAGTTTTACCCATTTTAGCACCTGATGCCAAAGTTATAAGTGGTGTAGTTAAACCATATACATGATTTCCAGACTCTCTTTTTATAAGCTCAACTCCATTTACTATATTGCCCCATTGATCTGATCCACCTATTTGTAAGCTACACTTGTTTGATTTATTAAGTTCATAAAAATCATATGCTTGTAGAATCATATAATTAAATTCCATGTAGCTTAATGATTGTTCTCTTTCTAATCTTAATTTTACACTATCAAATGTTAACATTTTATTGATTGTAAAATGTCTTCCTATATCTCTTAAAAAATTTATATAGTTGAGTTTGCTTAACCATTTATAATTATTAACAAATAAAGGTTTTAATTTTGGATTATTTGTTTTTAGAAAAATTTTAAAAACTTTTTTTATGTTATTAATATTACTCTCTATCTGTTTTTCAGATAATATTTTTCTAGTTTCTTCTTTTCCAGATGGATCTCCTATTCTTGTTGTCCCTCCACCTAAAAGAACAATTGGTCTATGACCATGTTTTTGTAAAAGCCTAAGACACATTATTTGTAATAAACTACCAACGTGAAGACTGGGTGCAGTACTATCGAATCCAATATAAGCGTTAGTACTTTCTTTACTTAATAAATTTGACAATTCTAATTCATTAGTACATTGATAATAGTATCCTCTGTCTTTAAATTCTTTTAAAAAATTATTCATAGGTCTATAATCTTACAATATACATATTTTAATAAAAAAAAATAAGAATGGAAAAAAATTTATCAGCACTTGGGTTTATGAGTGGTACTTCTGGTGATGGTGTAGACACTTCAGTTATAAGTTCCAATGGTAAAGACTATATTAGTATCAAATATAATAGATTTGATCCTTATCCATCAAAGCTTTCGAATAAAATTCACAGAATAAAAGAAAAAATTTCAAAAATACAAGATCTGCTAAAATATTTCTCTAATCTTGAGGAATTAGAGAAAGAAATTACAAACTTCCATGTCGATATTGCAATTAAAATATCCAAACGAATTAATTATGATCTTATAGGTTTTCATGGACATACAATTTATCATAATGCAGACGAAAAAATTTCTAAGCAAATTGGTTTAGGTAATAGTTTATCAAGAAAAACTAATAAAACTGTAGTTTATAATTTCAGACAAAATGATATCAAAAATGGAGGAGAGGGGGCACCTTTGGCTCCAATTTACCACCTTGCACTTATAAAAACCTTATTTAAAGAAAGTAAAGTAAAAATCCCAATTTCAATATTAAACATCGGTGGTATAGCAAACATTACTGAAATTGATAAAAATTTTAAAATAACAAGTAGAGATATAGGACCAGGAAATTGCTTAATTGACAAGTGGATGAGAAAAAATTCTAACAAATCTTTTGATAAGGATGGAAATTTTGCAAATAAAGGCAAGATAGATAAATTTATTTTTGACCAATATATAGAAAATTATTATTACAGCAAAATTAATTCCAGGAGATCCCTGGATACAAATGACTTTGATATTTCGTTTGCAAAAGGTCTTTCGTTCGAAAATGGAACAACTACAATTACTGATTTAACATCTGAATTATTATCAAAAAAAATTGGAAATTATAATATTTATGTTTGTGGTGGTGGCAGGAAAAATAAATACTTAATTAATTCATTAAAAAATAAAATTAAAAATAAAGTTTTCTCAATTGACGATTTAAGTATTGATGGTGACTTTGTAGAATCGCAAGCATTTGCTTTCCTTGCAATTAGATCTTACTTAGGACTGCCGATTTCGTTTCCATCCACTACTAACTGTAAAATACCTACGATTGGTGGATCTATTATTAAAAATTCTTAATTAATATAAAGCAGTTTCTTTTTTGATATATTTATT
>JACWDU010000050.1 GCA_014653935.1 Pelagibacterales bacterium SAG-MED23
TTAGAAGCCCTTGCATATCCATCGGCCATGTGTGTTCCCGTTCTTTCATCTCTCACACCTATAAATTTAATTTTTTTTTCATGATACAATGCATCAAACATTTCCATTGTAGCTGAACCAATTAAGCCAAAGACATGTTTAACTTTTTCTTTTTTTAGAGATTTCACTGCCGCTTGACCACCGGTCAAGGTATTCTTGGACTTAATCACGATACTTTTTTTACTTCAGTATCTAGATCATCTTTAAAGTTAGGCATTACTTTTTCTGTGAATAATTTAATACTTTTCATACAATCTTCATGTTTAACACCTGGAAAGTTAGACCAAACTTGAAGATTTTGAAGATTAAGCTCTGATTGAAGTTCTTTAATCTTATCTGTTACGTATTCAGGTGTACCAAACAACATATTTCTTTCATGTAAAAACTCGTAATTAAGAAGATCTAATTTACCCTTTGTTTCTGGAAGCTCTTCACCAGGATCCATGTGATTGCCAAGACCTCTCCAATGACAAACCCATTTCATATAATTTACCATATGTTGCCCTGCTTTCTCTTTGGCCTCTTCCATAGTATCAGCGACAAACATGTCTCTAACTAGAGTAACACCTTCACCTAAAGGAACATTTTTTTTAGTAACTTCAGATCTTTTATTTTTGTAAGCTTCAAATCTTATTTTCAATGCTTTAACTGTAGGTATCCACATAATTACATTTATATTATTTTCTGCAGCCCACTCTATAGATCTTATACCATCAACAACTTGATGTATTGGAGGGTGTGGATTTTGATAAGGCTTTGGAAGAACACTAATTTTTTTCATAGTGCTATCTTCCATATTCATAAATTCTTCACTTGGCGGGCTCATGTCATGCTGCCAAACATAATTTGGTGATGGGTAAGTATAAAATTCTCCATCATGATTAAAAAATTTTTCTGACCATGCTTTTTTCAAAATTTCTAATGTTTCAGCAAATAATCTAAAATTTTTTGCCTGATCTTTTAAATCTGCTTCTTTGTTTAAATTAATTGCCTCTCTCCCATAAACTCCTCTTGCAACACCAACTTCTACTCTTCCTTTTGAAAGTTGATCAAGTGTAGCAATATCTTCTGCTAATCTTATTGGGTTATGAAAGGTTATTACATTTGCTGCTTGCCCTATTCGTATATTTTCTGTTCTTGCAGCAGCATCTGCTCCTAACATTAAGGGATTAGTACACGATTCCATTCCCTCATGGTTAAAATGATGTTCGGTAAACCAAATTGAATTCCAATTGTTTTGATCACAATATTCTGTGATCTGTTTAGTTTCATCTAATAATTTGTGATATGGTTTGTGTGTCCAATTTGTAGTATTACAAAAATAACCAAACTTCATTAAAGCCTCCTTTAAAAATTAATTTAAAGACGACCGATCCCACTTTCGTATATGAAATTACGACGAGTTATGTATCGCTTTATGAGATAATATTATT
>JACWDU010000051.1 GCA_014653935.1 Pelagibacterales bacterium SAG-MED23
AACATCTATAACAACTGGTTTATTTACTTTTAATGCACTTTTACTGCTTCGTTAACTTCTGATAATTTTTTAACTTTAATTCCTTTAGCACCATATAGTTTAGCAACTTCATCAAAAGGAGGACTTTGAATATCTGCTCCTAAATATCTTTCGCCATAAAAATCTTTTTGATAAGCTTTTTCTGCTCCCCAACTTTTGTTATTCATTACTATTGTAATTGTGTTTATGCCATGCTCTACAGCTGTACTTAATTCTGAAATAGTCATGCCAAATCCACCATCACCCATTAAACTAACGACAGTTTTATTAGGTTTTGCAACCTTTATTCCCAAACCACATGCAAAAGAGAAGCCTACTAGCCCAAAATCAAGAGGTGTGTAAAGAGAGGGAGGATTATAATATTCTAAAGCATCTGTTGCTTGAAGGCAAAGCGTTCCAGCATCAAGTGTTATTGCAGTATTCTTTGGTAGTACTTTTCTTAGTTCTTTGAATAGACCATTTGGTTGGATTGGAAAATTTTTTGACTTTATATTATCTCTATCTTTAAGAAATTTTGATCGCTCTAATAAAAAACTATTTGTCCATTCTTTATAATTAAAAATTTTTTTTTGTTTTTTTAATTCAATTAAGATTTGATCTGTCACAACCGCAGCATCACCAAGAATCCCTACACTTACTGGAAAATATCTTCCTATCATTTTTTTTTCTAATTCTATTTGCACAATTTTTGCATTTTTATTTATGTTATCATATGAATAGAACGTAGAATTAAAACCAAGTCTTGTACCAATTGCAATAATTAGATCTGCTTCTTTGACTAATCTTGATGCAACAATATTTCCTCTAGGTCCCATTTGTCCCGCATTTAACTTATGACTGAACGGAATTGCATCACCGTGTCCTGCTGCAGTGACAATAGGAATATTTAAAAATTCAGCAAGTTTTGTTACAGACTTATATTTTGAATTATATTTTATTCCTCCCCCTGCAACAATTACTGTTTTTTTTGAGCTAAGAATAAGTTTTATAGTTTTATCAATCAAATTCTTTTTGCTTTTTAAATTACTTTCTTTTTTATAAGATTTTTTATTTTCATTAATATTAAACTTTGAAGTATCTGAGAGAACGTTTCTTGGAAGATTTATACAAACAGGACCTCTTCTTGGAGACATAGCAAGATTAAAAGCATCTCTAAAAGCTGTTGGTATATGGCTTGCTTTTTTTACCGTCCATGTTTTTTTTGTTATAGGATCAAAAAGCGATTGTTGATCAAGTCCTTGAAAGGCATCTTCCATCTTATCCTTAGTAGAATATAAACCTGCAATTGATACTACAGGTGAAAATGCTGCTTTTGCCTGTGCTATTCCTGTAACTAGATTAGTTGCGCCAGGACCGTTTTGTCCAGCAATTATAACACCAGGTTGATTAGAAGCCCTTGCATATCCGTCGGCCATGTGTG
>JACWDU010000052.1 GCA_014653935.1 Pelagibacterales bacterium SAG-MED23
ATATTATCTAAACCAGAAAATATTGACTATATCGATGTATCTCCAAAACAACTTGTTTCGGTTGCAGCTTCTTTGATTCCTTTTTTGGAAAACGATGATGCCAACAGGGCTTTGATGGGATCTAATATGATGAGACAAGCTGTGCCTCTTCTAAAGCCAGAAGCACCCTTAGTTGGTACAGGAATAGAAAGTGACGTGGCTTTAGATTCAGGAGTTACAATAGTTGCAAGAAGAGATGGCAGTGTAGATAAGATTGATGGAAAAAGGATAGTTATTAAAGCATCTAATGAAAAAGATTATTCAGAATCAGGTGTAGATATATATAACTTACAAAAATTTAAAAGATCAAATCAAAACACATGTATTAACCAAAAACCACTAGTAAGAGTTGGAGATAAAGTTAAATCAGGTGATATAATTGCAGATGGGCCATCAACAAAAACTGGTGAATTAGCTTTAGGAAAAAATGTTACTGTAGCATTTATGCCTTGGCAGGGATATAATTTTGAGGATTCTATATTGATATCAGAGAGATGTGTTACTGATGATGTCTTTACCTCAATTCATATTGAAGAGTATGAAATAATGGCAAGAGATACAAAATTAGGTGAAGAAGATATAACCAGAGATATTCCAAATATAAATGAAGAGTCATTAAAAAATCTTGATGAATCAGGCGTAGTTTATATTGGTGCTGAAGTAAAACCCGGTGATATTTTGGTAGGAAAAGTAACTCCAAAAGGAGACTCTGCTTCTGGTCCAGAAGAGAAACTTTTAAGATCTATATTTGGTGAAAAAGCAATAGATGTGACAGATACATCACTTAAAATGCCAAGCGGTAGTGGTGGAATTGTAGTAGATGTGAGAGTATTTAACAGACATGGCATAGAAAAAGACGAGCGATCAATTACTATAGAAAGAGCGGAAATTGAAAGCGTACAACAAGATAAGATCGTAGAAGAGGATATTCTTGAGAGAAGTATCAAACAAAGAGCATCATCGATACTCAATAATACTAAATTACTTAAAAAAATTAAAAATTATGATGTAGGCACTGTTTTAACTGAAGAAATTATATTTGATTTATTAGTTTCAGATTTATTAAAAATTTCATTAGATGATGATAAAAAAAATGAAACTTTACATCAATTAAGATCACAGCATGAAAACGCTAAAAAAGATATCCAAGACAGATTTGAAGATAAAGTTTTAAAAATAAGACAAGGCGATGATCTATTACCTAGTGTTATGAAGATGGTTAAAGTTTTTGTAGCAATAAAAAGACGATTAAGGCCTGGAGACAAAATGTCAGGAAGACATGGCAATAAAGGAGTTGTTAGTAAAATAGTTCCAGTTGAAGACATGCCTTATAGAGCAAATGGAAAACCAGTAGATATTGTTTTAAATCCATTAGGAGTTCCCAGTAGAATGAACGTAGGA
>JACWDU010000053.1 GCA_014653935.1 Pelagibacterales bacterium SAG-MED23
GATGGCAACGTGGCGGAATGGTTACGCAGAGGATTGCAAATCCTTGTATCCCGGTTCGATTCCGGGCGTTGCCTCCAAAAAAAGTATTGAGATAAATTTTAAAAAAAGTAAGTTGTGAGAAAATATTCCTCGGTAGCTCAGTTGGTAGAGCAGTTGACTGTTAATCAATTGGTCGCAGGTTCGAGTCCTGCCCGAGGAGCCAAATCAATTAAACAGCTTTTGAAATATTTATTTGTGCTATTTGTAAATTTTTTCCGAATTTAATTTTTTGATCCTGAGTTAACTCTGAATAAACTTTAACTAAGAAGTTATAGTTCACATTCATATGTCCCTCTTTTGATTTATCAAGATTTATTAAATATTCTGAAAAATCTTCAAAAAAATAATTTATTGGAACTTTTAAATAATTAGAAAGTTGTAACAATCTAATTGAACTCACACCGTTAGTCCCTTTTTCGTACTTTTGAATTTGTTGAAATGTTACGTTTATTGCTTTTGCTACTTTAGTTTGAGTTAAACCAAGCGCTAATCTTCTTAACTTGAGTTTATTCCCAAGATGTTTGTTAAAATTTTCTTCCATTTAAGACCCCTCGTTAAATAAAAATAATAACTGAGTTAATCTAAATAGAAAACTTTATGCAAGCAAAATAATTTTAAAAAAAATTAGTTTTTTTGATAAGTCTTAAAGCTGTCAAGTAACTTTTTATGAAGTCTTTAGAATTATTTTAAAGAATTTGGCTTAAAAAAAGCTTAGTTCTGTCACTCTTTGGGTTGGCAAAGAATTCTTTGGTTTCGGCCTTCTCAACTATCATGCCTTCGTCCATAAAAATCACCTCATCAGCTACTTCTTTAGCAAATCCCATCTCATGTGTCACAACAATCATAGTCATTCCGCCTTTTGCAAGACTTACCATGGCATCAAGTACTTCTTTAATCATCTCTGGATCTAATGCAGAGGTTGGTTCATCAAATAACATGATTTTTGGTTGCATACATAGTGCTCTAGCTATCGCACATCGTTGTTGTTGACCACCTGAAAGTTGTCCAGGAAACTTGTTTGCTTGATCGTCTATTTGAACTTTTTTAAGTTGGTCTAAAGCTAGTTCTTGAGCTTCTTTTTTTGGCATTTTTTTTACCCAAATAGGTGCAAGAGTACAATTATCTAATATTGAAAGATGAGGAAATAAATTAAATTGTTGAAAAACCATTCCAACTTCAGCTCTTATTTTTTCGATATCTTTTGTCTTTTCTGATAGTTCATTTCCATCAACAATTATATCTCCTTCTTGGTGCTCTTCTAATCTATTAATACATCTAATCAGTGTAGATTTTCCTGAGCCAGATGGACCACATACAACAATTTTTTTATTTGCTTC
>JACWDU010000054.1 GCA_014653935.1 Pelagibacterales bacterium SAG-MED23
TGTGGACTCTGAAATTTGGCCAAATATGTTTAATAATTTACACAAGAAAAATATTTCACTTATCCTTCTTAATGCAAGGATTACAAAAAAATCTTTTAACAGATGGAAATTTTTCCCTAATTTTTCTAAAAAAATTTTTGAGAAAATAACTCTTGCTTTGCCTCAAAACATGGAGTCAAAAAAATATTTAAAATTATTAGGAACAAAAAATATAAAACTTGCAGGTAATCTAAAGTTTTTTGGAGGTATACAAAAAGACAATGTAAAAAATTCGCTTCTTAAAAAAAAATTTTCAAAAAGAATTATTTTTTGTGCTGCAAGCACTCATCGAACAGAAGAACTATTCATTGGAAGAGTGCATAAAGAGCTAAAGTCAGAAATTAAAAACTTGATAACAATAATAATCCCAAGGCATATAAACAGGAAAAAAGAAATACTAGATGAATTGAAAAATATTGGTCTAAATTCTCAATTACATACCTCACCGAAAAAATTAAGCAAAGATACAGATATATACATAGTGGATACATACGGAGAAACTGCAAAATTCTATTCACTATCTAAATTAACATTTTTAGGTGGATCACTTATACCACATGGAGGACAGAACCCTCTAGAATCAGCAAGAGAAGGCAATTACATCTTATACGGTCCACATATAGAGAATTTTAAAGAAGTTTATGAAATGTTAGAGAAATTAAAAATTACAACAAGAGTAAGCTCGGTTAAAAATACGAAATCTGTTGTTCGTCAAAAAATTAATTTTTTACAAAGAAATACAGTGAATAAAAAGCTAAAATACTTAGGAGATAAAATACTAAATAAAAATTTATACGAGATTAAAAAATTTATCTAAATGAAAGTTATAAAACCATTATATTTAAATGATAAAAATTTGATTTCTTATTTATTAACTCCTTTTACAATTTTTACTATTTTAATAAATTTTAGTAAAAATTTTTTAATTAAAAAAAAATATAAAATTAAAACTATATGTGTAGGGAATATTTATATTGGTGGAACGGGAAAAACTTCTCTATGCATACAAATAAATAAAATTTTAAAAAATAAGTTTAGAACAGTATTCATTAAAAAAAGATATTTAGACCAATTAGATGAAAGAAAAATACTACAAACTCATGGGAAACTAGTGAGCGACGAAAATAGAGGCATAAGCTTAGATAAAGCAGAAGCAAGAAAATTCAATTTAGCTATTTTAGATGATGGATTACAAGACAAAAAAATAGATTATGACATATCAATTGCTTGCTTTAACTCTGCCTATGGTATCGGCAATGGATATTTACTCCCTGCGGGGCCTTTAAGAGAAAAATTAGAAATACTAAAAAAATATAGTGCAATTTTTTTAATTG
>JACWDU010000055.1 GCA_014653935.1 Pelagibacterales bacterium SAG-MED23
TTTTTTGTATTTCATCGGATAAAACTATTTCTTCAATCTTATATCCCACTCCTCTTCCATAGCATATATTTGTTATATTTGGGACCATCATTACTTTAAATCTACCTTCAAATTCAGGGTTTAATTTATCTTCTATATTTTTTTTTACCGTTTCAAAATCGAATGGATTGTCGTCAACACCTTGAACATCTCTGATTTGAATACAAACTTGGCCAGTTTTTTTTATAATCTCTTTAAACAAAGTATAATGGCCTTCATGAAATGGTTGCCATCTTCCCAACATTTGAGCTGTAGGTTTTTTATTATCCCATTCGTATGTCATTATTTTAATTCCTGGTAAATCTTTTCAGCCCAAACTTTAGCATCCATTGCTGTAACTTTAAAATCAAATTTTTCTGGTTTAACAAACATTTTATTTGTATCATCAAATCTACCCTCTTTAATTGTATCCATCCATATAATAAAATTAGCTGGAAATAATGCTCTTGCAGCTGGGGTTGGACAAACAAAATCTGCAACTACATTATTGCCTTGTTTTTTAAATTCTAAAGCTTTATTCCACATTCTTGTTGCTTGTCTAGTTCTACCTTCTGCAGAAAAATCCCAATCATTTGCCTCTTTTCTTACTTCATCAGCGTTTAACCATTTTGCATTTAATAGAGGAACTAAGTTTGATGCCAAAGTAGTTTTACCTGATCCAGGTAAACCCATAATTAAAATTATTTTCATTTAGAAAAATTATAGCATTTGAATACCTACACCTGTCTTCGGGTAAGTATAAAGATTATAATTTGCACAAAGTTCATCACCAGGTTTTAGATCTTTTATTGATACCATAAAAAAATATTTAGCATCGGGCTTCTCGAGTAAATTATAATACATGTTTTCTAAGTTATCATCATTGTCGTTAAATTTTTTTGCTTTAACTGTTGGGTCTATTGGATCACCAAATTTTAAAGTTGGCAAAACATTCGACACAAGCCTTTGAATTGTTGGGGTATCAGAATGATTATAAAATCCACCTAATGGAGTTCTAATATATTTATTTTCAAATTGTTCGTCTCTAATATGAGTGACGCCGATGAATGTATTTGCTTTTATTTCTTTTGCCGCAAACAAACCAAGGCCCTCAATTGGAGAATGTTTAATCGTTAGTTCATCTGGTAATGGTCTATACATAATTTTTATCTTTCTTCACAATATTGGTTGATACCCATCTGTGAAATTGATGGGTTGGATTATCCATATCAGGAGAAAAATTTCCACCATTATATGCATTGGAATTGCGGCCTATTTGCATTCTTTGGATAATATCTACATCTTCTTTTTGAATATCCTCC
>JACWDU010000056.1 GCA_014653935.1 Pelagibacterales bacterium SAG-MED23
CTGGAGCATATCAGCGAGAAATTATTAGAGCTAACATGAATCAAAATTTTGAAAAAATGGCCCAAGAGGCAACCAAAGGTTGGTCTATGATTCACCATTTGGATAACGAACAAAATATTGGTCCAAAAAGTCAAAATGCAATATGGGCTAAAAAGGAAGGAAAAAAAAGAGGTGTAAATGAAAATCATGCAAGGGAACTTTTAGAACTGCACACTGTTTCACCAAATTGTGGTTACTCTCAAGAAGACGTAATTCAAATGGCATATATTATGTCAGGTTGGAGACCCGAATGGGGAAAAAAAAGATTAGAAACTGGAGATGTCCATTTTGATCCGAAGGCCCATCAACCTGGTTCAAAAATAGTTTTAGGCAAAAAATATAAAAGTGGAAGAAAAGGTTTATCAAATGCAATTACAGATTTAGTTAATCATTCATCGTGCAGAGAATTTATAGCCATGAAACTTTGTAGATACTTAATTACTGATAATCCTACGAAAGAAATGATGGAACCAATTATAAAAGCTTGGGAAAAATCAGATGGTTTTTTACCAGAGGTTCATAAGGCAGCAATTGAAGTTGCTTTCAATTATTCTGATAAACATAACAAATTTCAAAATCCCGAGAATTGGCTTCTACAAATGAGTAAAATGTCTGATGTAGATTTAATTCCAACACCTACGTTGATGGATTTATACGCCTTAGGCCAAAAACCAACAAATGGTCAAAGATCATCAGAACACTTGCTAAGAGAATTAGGCCATCATCCATATTTAGCAAAACAACCTAATGGATGGTCAGATATATCTGACGATTGGATGTCCCCTGAATTGTTAATTAGAAGGCTAGTTTATGCAAAAGAAGCTTACTATAGAAAATCAGGTAAGTCGCAGACACCTGAGTTTTATGAAGAAATGGTTCAAAAAAATTATGATAATCCAAATGAAATTCTTCAGATATTAAATCAGCACAAAGAACTTGTTCATAAACATGTAATATTATTTAATTTACCGGAGACTCTTAAATCATGAAAATATCAAGAAGAAATTTTTTAAAAGGTTCAGCAACTACATTATTTTTAGCTGGTTTTAATTTTCCTGTTTTAGCAAGCACTGATAAGAAAAAAAATCTTGTTATTATAATGTTAAGAGGTGGAATGGATGGTTTATGTGCCGTTCCAATAATAGGCGATAAGAATTTTGAAAAAAGAAGAAAAGATTTAATTTTAGATAAAACAATTAAATTAAATTCTGACTTTGCACTTCATCCCAAACTAAAAAATTTTCATAATTTATGGCAAAACAATCTAGG
>JACWDU010000057.1 GCA_014653935.1 Pelagibacterales bacterium SAG-MED23
AGACCTTTGGTAAGTATTAGAATTGGTGATTTAATTTTAAATTTATTTAATTCTTTTCCAATAAAATCAATACCCGATAAACTTAAAGCAATAACAATAAGATCATATTTTTCTTTAAATAACTTATTAGAATAGTTTTTAAAAATTAATTGTTTTGGCATTTTAATTTTTAGACTTGAATGAATTTTTGTTTTTGAAGATAGGTTTTTAATAAATAATTTGCTATAAGGCTCTGTAATTGTTACTTTATGCTTATTATCTATGCATGGAATTGTAAACGCAGATCCCATGGCACCACCACCAATTACTAAGATGTTTTTCATATATAAATTAAATAGATTAAACTAGATATCTAATAACAAGTAAATTTAAATAAAAAATAGTTTAAATTTTAGCAATTTATTTATAAAATAAACTTATAAATATGACTAAGGTAGCAATAATTGGATCTGGCCCGTGCGGACTTTCTATTTTAAGAGCGTTTGAGCATGAAGCAAATATATTGGCAAAATGATCTCTACTAAATACTATTTGATAGAATTTTCAAAAGATGTTGTTGGGGTTGAGATAAATTCAGCAATTAAAAATATTTACTCGATGATTATAGGTTCTGGTCAAAGTTTAAATAGATCCTCAAGCTTGTTCCAAAAATCAATATTAGAAATGAAATACATAACAAAATATTTTAAAGGCAAAGAAGAAACAGTCTTAAGTCTTTTCTATAAACGACCATTTGCGTCCAACCATCAACTGGTACAGCTGCAATTTTTGACCCTTTTTTAGCCATGTTTAAAGCACCTGGTGCAAAAGTTTTTTTGCCAAGTTCTTTTACAACAGCATTATTTGCATCAACATCCAGTATTCCAGCCTCTGCCCAAGGTAATACATACTGTAATGTATGATAGATTACGTCAGGTAGATCACCGGCTGCTGCTGCTGCAGTTGCTCTTGTTCCTAGGTCTTTTTCTTCTACAGGAATAACTTCAACCTTAATGCCAGATTTTGCTTCAAAAGCTTTTGCCATTTCCTCTTGTTTGGCCATTCTAGCTGGTTGAACTTCTGTAGTCCAAAAAGTGATGTCTGCGAAACTAATATTTGAAATAAAAAATATAAGCGTACAGACGGTTATTATTGTTTTTTTAATCATTGATTCCCCTCTTTCTTTGATTAATAAAATAAATGTATCAGCGTGTTAAATAAATGACAATAGTTGTAGAAATTAACTATAAATAAAAAGTGATGTTTTTATTATATTTTTAAAAATTAAATTTTTTATTATTTAGAATTGTTTTAAAGAGGTTG
>JACWDU010000058.1 GCA_014653935.1 Pelagibacterales bacterium SAG-MED23
TAAAGGTAGGCAAAATTGGTCTAGAGAAATCTTTTGAAGATCACTTGATCGGTGATAATTCAATTGAGAGATATGAAGTTAATGCTTATGGAAGAAGAATTAATCAATTAGCATTTAAAACTGGCTCTAAGGGAAAAACAATTAAACTTACAATTGATACAGAAGTTCAGAAACTTTCAAATAAATTATTGTCAGATAAGGCTGGATCAATTTGTGTAATGGATATATTTACTGGTGAGATTATCGCAATGCACTCATCACCTTCATTTGATCCCAATGCATTTGTATTTGGAATTAGCCAAGATGACTGGCAATTAATAAGAAATAATCCAATGAAACCTTTAGTAAACAAATCCTTATCAGGAAACTATTCTCCAGGGTCAACGATAAAACCGATAGTTGCTTTATCAGCCCTAGAAAATGGAATTATAAATACTAATTTTACAGTTAAATGCACAGGTAAAAAAGAAATGTATGGACAAACTTATCATTGCTGGAAAAAAAAAGGGCATGGATTTGTCAGTTTACGGAACGCAATGAAACAATCTTGTGATACATATTTTTATGAAATAGCTCGTAGGCTAGGGGTAGATAAACTTAGTGAAACTGCAAAAAAATTTGGTCTAGGAAAAGAAGTTTTTGGAAACCTATTTAATATTGAGAAAAAAGGTTTAGTCCCAAACACACAATGGAAAAAAAATGCTTTAGGATCAGGCTGGTTATTGGGTGAAACAATTATCACTGGAATTGGTCAAGGTTATATTCAAACAACACCAATTCAATTATGTTTAATGACAGCGCAAATTGCTAACGGGGGATACAAAATCTATCCTCAAATTATTGTTGATGATAAAAAAAAGGATCAACCCAAAGATAAATATTTCCCATTATATAAAAATTCTAAAAATATAAAAATTATCCAAGACGCTATGTTTGGTTCAACAAATGAGGTGATGGGGACTTCTTATCGTTCAAGAATTAAAGATCCCAAGTATCAATTCGCAGGTAAAACTGGAACATCTCAGGTAAAAAAAATTACTGAAAGAGATCGAGAATTAGATTTAAAAACATTTGAAATTCCTTATGAGGAAAGAGATCATGCTTTGTATATAGCATTTGGTCCTTATAAAAATCCAAAATATGCTTTGAGTATATTGGTAGAACATGGAGGAAATGGAAGTACAACAGCGGCTCCTATGGCAAAAGAACTGTTTAAATTAATAATTGATCGTCATTCAACTAGAAGATTAGTTAGTAAAAATTATTTAGAG
>JACWDU010000059.1 GCA_014653935.1 Pelagibacterales bacterium SAG-MED23
GAGAGGTCTTTTACCAGTTCCTGTTATTACTCTACCTCTTCTTCCATTATCAAATAGTGCATCTACTGATTCCTGCAGCATTCTTTTTTCATTTCTGACTATAATATCGGGTGCCTTTAAGTCTATAAGTCTCTTTAACCTGTTATTTCTGTTTATAACTCTTCTGTAAAGATCATTTAAATCAGATGTTGCAAAACGTCCACCATCCAATGGCACAAGAGGTCTTAGTTCAGGTGGTATGACAGGTACAGTTGTTAAGATCATCCATTCTGGTTTGTTGCCTGTTTCAATGAACGACTCAATTAACTTTAATCTTTTTATAGATCTCTCTTCGTTTACCTTAGATTTTGTTTCTTTAATATTTTTTATTAATAATTCTCTTTCCTCTTCTAGATTTATTGATTTTAAAATTTCGAGTATTGCTTCTGCTCCTATGCCAGCTGTAAAAGCTTCTTCTCCGTAATCATCTTGGTATTTTATAAGTTCGTCTTCACCTAATAATTGGTTTTTCTTTAAACCGGTTAACCCTGGTTCAATAACAATAAAATTTTCAAAATATAATACTCTTTCTACTTCTTTGAGCTTCATATCAACTACCAGAGATATTCTGCTTGGTAATGACTTTAAAAACCAAATGTGTGCTACAGGGGTCGCTAAATTTATGTGACCCATTCTTTCTCGTCTTACATTTGATTTTGTGACTTCAACACCACATTTTTCACAAATAATTCCTCTAAATTTCATCCTTTTGTATTTACCGCATAAACATTCATAATCCTTTATTGGACCAAATATTCTTGCACAAAAAAGACCATCTTTTTCAGGTCTAAAAGTTCTGTAATTAATTGTTTCTGGTTTTTTTATTTCACCAAAAGTCCATGATTTAATTTTTTCAGGACTAGCTAAAGTAATTTTAATACTATTAAAATTTTGAGCTTCTGAGATTTCTGATGATTTAAATAGATCTGATAATTCTTTACTCATTTTAATTTAACTCCACATTAAGTGCTAATGATTTAATCTCTTTGACCAAAACGTTAAATGATTCTGGTATTCCTGATTCAAAATTTTCTTCACCTTTAACTATTGTCTCATACACCTTAACTCTACCTGCAACATCATCTGATTTTACTGTTAATATTTCTTGTAAAGTATATGATGCTCCATAAGCCTCTAAAGCCCAAACTTCCATTTCTCCAAATCTTTGACCACCTAATTGTGCTTTTCCCCCTAGTGGCTGTTGCGTTACTAAACTATATGGTCCTGTTGAT
>JACWDU010000006.1 GCA_014653935.1 Pelagibacterales bacterium SAG-MED23
GGATTTCTTTAGAAGAAAAATTAGAGAACCCAGATCAAATGATAGATTTTCAAACAGAATATACTAAGGAACTTCATGGAATGTCTGACTATCCAAAAATAGATTTTGAACTAATTAGAAAACATTTCAAAGAATGGGAGCATGATAAAGTAAATGATATTTCAACATATAGAAATAAATCGTTCTCTTCACCTGTAACTGGGTCTGTCGCACCAGTTCATCATACTCCTTGGGCATCTGCCATGGACGATTCTATGAAAACTTTTTTAAAATAATAGAATAATTGTTATAATAAAGTTCTATCAACGGCTAATTTCCAACCATTCAATAATTTATTTCTTAATTTCTTATTTATATTGGGTGTAAAAATTTTTTCTTTTTTCCATTTTCTCTTAATTTGATCTAAAGATTTAAACACCCCAATTTGATATCCAGCAAAATATAGAGAAAATTTTGAAATAATTTTACAGAGTAATGATGGTGAACAAATAAACAAAAAAGAATTAAAATCTATTAAACCAAAATTAACAGGCAAATCAGATAATATACTTTTAAATACCAATTTCACATTAAAGAACTTTAAAAAAGTATTTTTTCAAAATGAGTTTTTTGATTTATTATCAACTACTTTTTACTATACATTTTTTGGCACAATTGGATCAATTATATTTGGAATACTCACAGCACAACTTGTGAATCAAAAGTTCTTTGGAAGAACATTTATGAGAAGTATTCTACTTTTTCCATATGTTGGCCCTGTTGTCGCGTTGGCGTACACTTGGGAACTATTATTAGATCCATATAGTGGAACTTTAAATAATCTTCTTTTGAACTTTCAAGTTATTCAGGAGCCCTTAAACTTATTAGGTCAAAAATATTTAACAATTAATTTTTTTGGTTTTGATCTTAAATTACGCTTGGCGTTAACTACTGTAATTATTTTTGAAATATGGAGGTATTTTCCACTTGCTTTTCTATTTATTTTAGCTCGTCTTCAAGCAGTACCTAAAGAGTTATATGAGGCAGCCGAAGTAGATGGCGCTGGGCCATTACAAAAATTTATTAATATCACTCTTCCCCAAATCACTGCTGTAATATCTATTTTATTCATGATCCGATTCATTTGGAATTTTAATAAATTTGAGGATATTTTTTTATTAACAGGAGGTGCATCTGGAACAAGAACATTACCCATAAATGTTTATGAGCAAGGGTTTACTATTTCTAATATTGGTATGGGTTCGGCAGTTTCAATTGTGATAGTAGCTTTGTTACTAATATTTATGTTTGTTTATTTTAAATTAATAGGACGGAGAGCTGATGAAAACTAAAAGTTTAATTTATTATGCACTTATATCCTCTATATTTTTATTTTCTTTGGTTTCAATTTGGAAAATTTTAGTAACCCTGCAAGGTGTTGAGTTAAAAAATTTTAATTTTGGGATAATTATTAGTTTAGGAATTGCTATTAGCCTTTTGAATTTGATTATAGGTGAAAAGTTAAATTATTTAATAAAATCCACTATTTTTGCACTTATATTCACATTTGTTGATGGATATATCGTTCAGGTAATGCCAATTTGGTATAATATTGGCATATTTGCAATTTTGATTTTTTTTACAATAAAAATTAATAAGTATAATCAAAAATATTTTGAAACAGAGCATTCATCCCAATTAGTTATATTTGATTTTTTAACTCTTTTTGGAATTGTATTATTTTCATTTGTTATCTTATTTCCATTTTACATGATGTTGATAACAAGTTTTAAAACTCAAGCTGCTTTACTAATTAACCCTTTGGATTTTAGTATTAATTTTAACCAAGATTTTAAAGAATTATTTAAGTCATACTTTGTGATATTTGACACTTATAAATTTGGTAGATACATACTTATAAGTACATTTGTTTCAGTAGGGACAGTGATAGTTACCTTAGTTTTTGCAATACCAGCTGCTTATGCTGTAGCAAGGCTAAATTTCTTCGGAAAAAATTTTTTGTCAACTTCGATTTTAATTATTTACATGTTTCCTGCTATTGTATTAGTAATTCCTTTATATACAGTTTTTAGTCAATTAGGGTTAAGGAACTCGGTAGGTGGTTTATTAATTGTTTACACAGCAACTACTTTGCCAGTTGCAATTTATATGCTACAGGGTTACTTTAGAAGCATTCCCAAAGAACTAGAAGAAGCAGCAATCATGGATAAATTAAATTGGTTTGGCATAATTATTAAAATAATTCTACCCTTAAGTATACCTGCAATTTCATCAGTCGCTTTGTACGTCTTTATGATTGCATGGAATGAATTTTTATTTTCTCTTATGTTTTTAGACAATCCAAATTCATTCACCTTATCAAGAGCAATACAATATCTTAGTGGTGATGCCGAAACACCAAGACAATATTTAATGGCTGGGTCAGTAGTTGTAACTATACCTGTTTTATTAATTTTTGTTTATTTTGAAAAATATTTAGTCAGCGGTCTTACAGCGGGAAGTGTAAAAGGTTAATGGAAGATTTTATTAAATCATCTAAGAAAGTTTTATTAGGTAATAAAAAAAAGGGATATACGTTACCAACTAATAACAAATTATACCCAGCACAATGGAATTGGGATTCAGGTTTTATTGCGTTAGGATATTCTCATTTTAAACTTAAATATGCTCTAGATGAAATTAAGACATTGATAAGAGGTCAATGGAAAGATGGGATGATACCTCATATTCTATTTCATGACTTAAAAACAGATTACTACCCAAACCACTCAGTCTGGGCTTGTGGAAATAAAATACATTCATCTGGTATTACTCAACCACCAATTCTTGCTATAATTACAAAATTAATTTTAGACAAAAATAGAATTAATAATAAATATAAAGCTGATTTTAAAAAAATAGTTAAAGGGATTCTAAAATATCACAAATGGTTCATTAAATTCAGAGATCCAAATAATTCAGGATTAGTCTCAATTTTGCACCCCTGGGAGAGTGGTTACGATAATTCACCATTATGGGATGAGCCAATGAGCAAAGTAAAGATCCCAAAAAACTTAAAATACAAAAGAGGAGACAATAAAGTTGTAAATCCTGAATATAGGCCTTTAGATATTGATTATGATAGATATGTAACTATTAAAAATCATTTGAGAAAAAATAATTATAATCCAAAAAAACTTTACAAGACATCTTTATTCAATGTAGTTGATGTTGGGTTCAATTCTATTTTTTTACGAGCAAATAAAGATTTACTTAAATTATTAAATACCTTTAATTTAAAAAGTAAAGAATTAGAATCTTATGTATCAAGATCAGAAAAAAAAATTATTAAACTATTTAATCAGAAAAAAAATACATTTTTCAACATAGATTTAAAAAATAAAAAAAAAATTAACATACCATCAATTACTCATTACTTTATTCTGTTTGCAGATTTGGAAGATAAAGCATTTAATAATAAAATTATTAAAAACTTGGAAAAACATAGTCTTAAAGAAAAATACTTATTGCCTAGTGTAAAATCAAACCACCTAAAGTTTGAAGAGAAAAGATATTGGAGAGGTCCAGTATGGATTAATTGTAACTGGATTATATATCAAGGATTAAAAAATAAGAATATTAAATTTGCCAATCAAATTAAAAGAAAAACAATTAATCTAGTAAAACAAAAAGGTTTTAATGAATACTACAGCTGCAAAACTGGAAAAGGATTTGGTGCAAGCAATTTCTCTTGGACTGCTGCTCTATTTTTAGATTTAATGTTAGAAAATAAAAATGACTAATTATAATTGGAATTACCCCACAACTGTGTGGGTAGGTAATAATAGAATTAAGGATCTAGAAAAAGCTTGTATAGAAATTAAAACTACAAAACCATTATTAGTAACAGATAGAGACTTAATCAATCTAGAATTTTTAAAAGATTTAATAAATGATTTAGAAAAAAGATTCCAATTATATATTTTTTCTAATTTTTCAGGAAACCCAACGGGAGAGAATGTTGATGAAGGTGTTGAAGTGTTCAATAAAAATAATTGTGACAGTGTAATTGCTATTGGAGGTGGAAGCGCGTTAGATGTAGGTAAAGCTATTGCTTTTATGTCTGCTCAATCTAGACCAATTTGGGATTTTGAGGATATAGGTGATTATTGGAAAAGGGCAGATGAAAAAAATATAGCTCCAATAATTGCAATTCCAACTACTGCTGGAACTGGCTCAGAAACAGGAAGAGCCTCAGCCATAATTAATTCAAAAACAGGCATAAAAAAAATTATTTTTCACCCAAAATTTTTACCCTCTATTGTCATATTGGATCCAGTCCTAACTAAAGATCTTTCACCTCGTTTAACAGGAGCAACAGGAATGGATGCGTTGGCACATAATTTAGAGGCTTTTTGCGCCCCTGGCTTTCATCCTATGGCAGATGGAATAGCGATTGAAGGAATGAGGCTGATTAAAAAATCTCTTTTAAAAGCAGTAAAAAATGGAAGCGATATGGAGGCTAGAGCTGATTTATTAGCTGCAGCTAGCATGGGATCAACTGCATTTCAAAAAGGCTTAGGAGCCATTCATTCGCTTAGTCATCCACTTAATGCTCAATTTAATCTTCATCATGGATTATCTAATGCAATATTTATGCCTTATGTTTTGACTTTTAATAAAGAAAATATTGAAGAAAGAATAATTTCTATATGCGATTACCTTAGCTTGAATAAAAGTTTTGATACTTTTTTAAATTGGATATTAGATTTAAGAAATGAATTAAATATTCCGCATAAACTATCTGATATAATAGAAATAAAAAAAATGAACTTAGATGAATTATCAAAGATGGCTCTTGAGGATCCTTCAACGTCTTCAAATCCAAAAAAATTGACGTTGAATGATATGAAAGTTATGTATGAGCATAGTATTTCAGGAGAATTATTTTGATGAAAAAAATATTAATAGTTGAAGGAAATTTAAGAGAAGAAAATCAAAGTTTTACCGATGGTGGAATTAAAACACATACAGAAAGTTTAAAAGATAGCATAGCTTATTTTACTGACAAAATAGAAACTGATGTTGTAAATCCTTCATCTGATAAAAATATTTCTAAAAAAGTAGTAGATCTTGAAAAATATGATGGGCTAATATGGGGAGGAAGCAGCCTTAATATTTATAGTGACACTATTGAAATAAGAAGACAGATAGAATTTATGAGAGAGTGTCAAAAAAAAATAAAAAAAATATTAGCGATTTGCTGGGGGCTTCAGGTTGCTGTTACTGTAGCTGGAGGGCAAGTCAAGAGATGTACAAATGGATCTCATAGAGGAATAGCGCTAAATATTGAAATTAATAATGATGGTTTGCAACATCCAATTTATAAAAATAAAAATAAAATTTTTAATACACCTGCTTTTAATTTTGATGAAGTTGTAACATTGCCAAAAAATTCAAAATTACTAGCTTCAAATCCTATAAACAAAGTTATGGGAGTAAATTTTAAGTCTGAAGCAAGTGATATATGGGGTATTCAATACCATCCTGAAATTACTTATGATAAAATGATAAGTCTTATTCATTTCAGAAAAGATCGTCTTTTAAACAATAATGCTTTTGTTGATGAGCAAGAGATAAATAATCATGTAAAAATGATTGCAGAGGAAAACAAGATTACTAATAAAGATCTTAGAATGCGAGAACTTGAGAACTGGCTTAATTACCTTTTAAAATAAACCCTCTGTTTCACCTTTTTCATTAATTCTTATTGAGTCGGCAGCGGGCACTTTTGGTAATCCAGGCATTGTCATTATTGCGCCACACACAACAACAATAAATTCAGCTCCAGAAGACAATCTTACCTCTCTTATTGGCAATACATGACCAGATGGGGCTCCTTTTAAATTTGGATCTGTAGAAAAACTATATTGAGTTTTTGCAATACAAATAGGCAGGGATTGGTATCCTCTTTCCTCAAAAGATTTTAATTGGTCTCTAATTTTAGTATCTGCAACTACCTCGCTTGCTCTATAAAGTTCTTTAGCTATCGTTTCTATCTTTTTAAATAAAGAAGTCTTATCATCGTACAAAAATTTAAAATCACTACCTTTTTCGCATAGTTCA
Source organism: Pelagibacterales bacterium SAG-MED23 (assembly GCA_014653935.1). Next base: position 6,106 of record JACWDU010000006.1, read on the forward strand.
ACTACATCATTTGCTAAATCAATTGCTCCTTCGCCACCTTTTTCCCAGTGCTTTGATATTGAAGCTTTAACGCCTTTTTGTTCACAGAAATTTAGAACTTCACCAACTTCATTATCAGTATCTAAAACAAAATGATTTATAGCCACCGTTACAGGTAATCCAAATTTTTGAATATTTTCAATATGTCTTTCTAGATTAACCAATCCTTTTTTTACAGCATCAACATTCTCATTTTTCAATTCGTCTTTTTTAACTCCCCCATGCATTTTTAACGCTCTTATAGTTGCAACAATTACAACACAGCTTGGCTTCAACCCTGATTTTCTACATTTGATATCCAGAAATTTTTCTGCACCCAGGTCAGCTCCAAACCCTGCTTCCGTTACTACATAATCAGAAAGTTTTAATGCAGTCTTAGTTGCTAATACCGAATTACATCCATGAGCAATATTTGCAAATGGACCACCATGGATTATTGCAGGATTATTCTCTAAAGTTTGAGTTACGTTTGGTCTAATTGCATCTTTTAATAATACAGTCATTGGACCATGAGCATTTAAATCTTTTGCATAAATTGGTTTTTTGTCTCTAGTATAAGCAACAGTAATATTTCCAATTCTATTTTCAAGATCATGCAAATCATTTGATAGGCAAAAGATTGCCATTATTTCTGATGCAACTGTAATATCAAAACCATCTTCTCTAGGAAATCCGTTAGCAACACCACCGAGATTAATATTTATAGATCGCAAAGCTCGATCATTCATGTCGAGAACTCTTTTCCAAACTATTCTTCTTACATCTATGTTTAATTTGTTGCCCCAATATATGTGGTTGTCTATTAAAGCAGATAAAAGATTATGAGCAGATGTGATTGCATGAAAGTCCCCAGTGAAATGAAGATTTATTTGTTCCATAGGAACTACTTGAGCATAACCTCCACCAGCAGCACCCCCCTTCATCCCAAATGAAGGACCAAGACTTGGTTCTCTTAAACAAACAATAGATTTTTTACCAATTTTATTCAATCCATCTGACAATCCTACAGAGGTTGTTGTCTTCCCTTCTCCTGCTGGAGTAGGAGTGATGGCCGTTACTAGTATTAATTTTCCATCTTTTTTTTCTTTAAAATTTTCAAGATATTCGAGTTTAATTTTAGCGATATATCTACTTATTGGACTATATGCCTCAGCTTTATCAGGTACACCAACACCATCCAAAATCTCTTGGATCGGTTTCATTTTTGCTTCTCTAGCTATTTGAATATCTGATTTTGACATTTAATTAAATTTTATAATTGTTTAATGTGCAAAATGTCTATACTTTTTTGATTGGATTTTAAACATCTAAAAAATATATATATAAAAAATAAGAAAAAATTTATATTTAATTGGATAAAATTAAAAAATGCAAAAATACTCAGTTTTTAGTCTTATTAAAAATGCATTCTCAAACCATCAAGATTGGGAAGTTGCATGGAAAGACCCAACTCCTAAAAAAGAATATGACGTTATAATCATAGGCGGTGGAGGCCATGGTTTAGCAACGGCATACTATTTAGCCAAAGAGCATAATATAACAAATGTAGCCATTATTGAAAAAGGATGGATAGGCGGAGGTAATGTTGGAAGGAACACAACTATAATCAGATCAAATTACATGCATGATGACAATGCTTTATTTAGTGAATTTGGTATGGATCTATGGAGGAAGATGAGTCAGGATTTGAATTACAATGTAATGTTTTCTCCAAGAGGAATAATCAATCTTGCACATTCAGATGCACAAATGAATGCATATTCTAGAAGAGGAAATTCAATGCGCCTAAATGGAATTGATGCAGTTTTATTAAATAGGCAAGAGGTTCAAAAATTAATTCCAATGGCAGATTTTTCAGACGATGTACGCTTTCCAATTTTTGGAGGATTGATGCAGCCAAGTGCTGGTACTGCCAGACACGATGCTGTGGCGTGGGGATATGCTAGACAAGCAGACTCAATGGGTGTTGATATAATACAAAATTGTGAAGTAACAGGATTTGATGTTACTAACGGGAAAATAGTTGGAGTGAGAACATCTAGAGGAGATATTAAAGCAAAAAAAATTGGCTTGTGTGTTGCAGGTAGCACAAATGTTTTAGCGGAAATGTTAAATATGACAATACCAATTGAAACCCATCTTCTTCAAGCGTGTGTTTCAGAACCCGTTAAACCTTTACTTGATCATGTTGTTACCTTTGGTGCAGGTCACTTTTATTGTAGTCAGTCTGATAAAGGAGAAATGGTTATGGGTGGAGATTTAGATGGATATAACAGTTACTCTCAGAGAGGAAATCTTCCAACTCTTCAACATGTTTTAACAGAAGGTATTGCAATGTTTCCATTTCTTAGCAAATTGAAAATGCTTAGAACTTGGGGCGGGATTATGGATATGTCCATGGATGGATCACCAATAATTGATAAGACACATATTGATGGATTGTACTTAAATTGTGGCTGGTGTTATGGTGGATTTAAAGCCACTCCAGCTTCGGGATGGACTTTTGCACATACAATTGCACAAGACAGAGTTCATGAATTAAATGCAGGATACAGCTTAAATAGATTTAACACTGGCGATTTAATTGATGAAAAAGGTCTTGGTACCAAAACCTGGATATCCTAAATGCTTTATATATTCTGTCCACATTGTGGATCAAGATCACAGAATGAATTTGCATATGGTGGAGATGCAACAGTTAAAAGACCAGAACTAAATAAAGAAATAAGCGATAAAGAGTGGGATAATTTTGTTTATTTAAGAAAAAGTCCTAGAGGCAAACACTTGGAGCTATGGCATCATATATCTGGCTGCAGACAATGGATAAAAGTTGAAAGAGACACATCAACACACGAAATTTTTAAAACCTATAAAGCAACTGAACTAATTGAATAATGTCACAAGATTTTAGATTAGATAATGTTGGAATGGTTAATAGAAATAAAAAAATTTCTTTCAAATTCAATGGTAAAAAATATTTAGGTTATGAAGGAGATACTATTGCATCAGCATTAATAGCAAATGGAGTTCATCTTATTGGAAGAAGTTTTAAATATCATAGACCCAGAGGTTTTTTTGGAGCGGGTGTTGATGAGCCTTATGCAATTTTACAACTAGAAAGAAATAATGAGAGAGATCCAAATATAAGAGCAACAGAACAAGAAATTTTTGAAGGTCTTGAGGTTAAGAGTGTTAATTGTTGGCCCAGCGTAAATTTTGATATTGGAGCAATTAATAACTTCTTGAAAATGTTTTTTCCCGCTGGTTTTTATTATAAAACATTTATGTGGCCTCCAAGTTTTTGGTATAAAATTTATGAACCCTTTATCAGAATGGCAGCTGGGTTTGGAGAGGCATCAATCAAACATGATAAAGAGAGATATGAGCATAAGTATGAATATTGTGATTTACTAGTTACTGGTTCGGGTCCATCAGGATTAGCAAGTGCTTACGCAGCTGCAAAAAATGGTGCACGTGTAATTTTAGCGGAAGATAAACCTAGATATGGAGGAAGCTTACTAACTAGCGATGTCAATATTGGAAATCAAACTGGTGTAGAGTGGTCAGAAAAAATAATTGCTGAATTAAAATCAATGTCTAATGTCACTGTAAAAAATAGATCACAAGTTTTTGGTTATTACGATCATAACATGTTGGTAATGTCAGAACGTATAAGTGATCATCTGCCCAAAACCCAAAAATATTTACCTAAACAACGTCTGTGGTATATTAGAGCAAATCAAGTTTTAATATCATCAGGCTCAATAGAAAGACCCTTGGTATTTGGTAACAATGACACTCCTGGTGTAATGTTGTCTTCAGCAGCTAAAGAGTACATGAAGGTTTATGGTGTATTAGTTGGAAAAAAGCCTTTAATATTTACTAATAATGATAGTGGATACGAAACCGCAATTGAATTTAAGAAAAATGGCGTAAATCCTTTAATATTGGATACCAGAAAAGAACCATCTTCAGACATTATTAATGAAGCAAAAAATTTAAACATAGAAATTAAATTTTCTCATGTGGTAGTGGCAGCCAAAGGATATAAAAAAGTAAAATCAGCAGATATTTCAAAAATTTCTGATGATAAAAAAGAATTATCGAAAATAGTAAATATTGAATGTGATTGTATTTGTGTGTCTGGATTCTGGACACCATCTATTCATTTAGCGTCTCAATCAGGAAATAAATCTGAATTTAATGAAAAAATTGATGCATTTATTCCAAACAAATCTAAACAACAAGAAAATACAATCGGATCAGCAAATGGTAAATTTACGTTAGAAGAAACTATCAATGAAGCATTTGATAAGGGATATGAAGTTTCAAATAAAATAACTGAAAAAAATAACAAAGTTTCAATTCCAACTGTAGTAGAAAAAAAATCAACAGATCACGATAAGTTTTGGTGTGTTCCTTTACCAAAAGGAAAATCTTACAAACGTTTTTTAGATTTTCAGAATGATGTTGCTGTAACTGATATTGAGTTAGCGTTAAGAGAAGGATTTCGATCAATAGAACACGTTAAAAGATATACCACTCTGGGTATGGCGACAGACCAAGGTAAGACAAGTAATTTAAATGGTTTACAATTAGTTTCAGATATAGAGAATAAAGTTGTTCCTCAAGTAGGTCATACAACATTTAGACCTCCTTATACGCCTGTTTCAATAGGCGCAATTGTTGGAAGAGAAGTAGGCAAGCATTCAAAACCTACAAGAAAATCACCGATGCACGAGTGGCATGAGAAAAACAATGCAGTATTTGTTGATGCTGGAGTTTGGTTAAGACCAAGATACTATAAACAAGGAAATGAAACTTTATTTGAAGCTTCTAAAAGAGAAGCAAAGAATGTAAGAAAAAATGTAGGAGTATGCGATGTTACTACTTTAGGAAAAATAGATGTTAAAGGTCCTGATGCTGCAGAATTTTTAAATAGAGTTTATACTAATGCATGGCTTAAGCTTCCAGTTGGTAAAGCAAGATATGGAGTCATGCTTAGAGAAGATGGAATTGTAATGGATGATGGAACAACAACCAGAATTTCTGAAAATCATTATCATATGACTACTACAACAGCCCAGGCTGCCAATGTCTTATCTCATTTAGAATATTATTTGCAGCTAGTTTGGCCAGATTTAAATGTTAATGTAGTCTCAACAACAGAACAATGGGCTGGTGCTGCAATTGCAGGCCCAAACTCAAGAGAATTACTAATGAAGTTATTCCCCAATATAGATGTATCCAATGATGGTCTACCGTTTATGGGGTACAAAGAGGCTGATTTATTTGGCATTCCTGCAAAAATTTATAGAATTTCATTTTCAGGAGAGCTTGCGTATGAGGTTAATGTGGAGTCAGACCATGGTAACTTCATGTGGGAAAAAATTATCGAAGTTGGAAAAGAATTTGAAATACAACCATACGGAACTGAAGCTCTATCTACTTTAAGAATAGAAATGGGTCACGTTGCTGGTTCAGAACTTGATGGGAGAACAATTCCCCATGATGCATCGCTAGAAGGTTTGGTAAGTAAGAAAAAAGACTTTATTGGCAAAAGATCTTTAAGTAGATCAGCTTTCACCAAGCCAGACAGAGAAAAAATAGTAGGTGTCGTTCCATTAGATAAAACAACAAGTATTCCCGAAGGTTCATATATAGTTAAAGATCCAAAAGCAAAACTTCCAAACCCTAAATTAGGCCATGTCTCAGCATCATGTTGGAGTGTTGAATATGATAACCCATTTTCACTTGCAATAATTAAGGATGGTAAAAATATGATAGGACAAAAGCTGTTTGCTATGTCACCATTAAAAAATAAAACCATTGCTGTAGAAATTGTTTCATCTCATTATGTTGATCCTGAAGGAAAGAGAGTAAGAGCATGACCGTAATTTCTGCATTACAAAATGTTCATGTTGAAGGGTCATTTGGGAACTTTGAAAATAAACCTGAAAATGAATTATTAAAGATTAAAGAATTAAAAAATTTACTAATTGTTCAAGTAGTTCAGTATAAAAACTCTTCAATTAAAATAGAAGATATAAATTTTAATAATTTAAAATTTGTAAATCAGGCACAAACAGTAGTTTCAAATGAAAATATAAGAGTTTTATGGAGTTCACCAAATAATTGGCTTTTAGTTTCTCACAAAAAAGAATTGATAAATGAAATCTATAATTCTTTTAGCGAAAATGATTTTGCTGTTACAGACCTTTCTCACTCTAAAGCAACAATAGAATTAGAAGGATCTTATGTAAAAGAAGTTTTGAAAAAAGGATGTCCTTTTAATTTTAATATTTTAACAAAAAATATGAGTATTAATTCAGCTTATAATGGAATTTCTTTTATAGTTGATATGATAGAAGATGAACCAGAAAAAGTAAGAATTTTTTCACTAAGAAGCTTTGGAGAATCTCTTTACCATTCTATAACTGATGCTTCTTTAGAATTTGGTTTTAAGTGTAAGTAGTTATTATTCCTCAGTTTTAAATCTAGACTTCTGAATAAATAAAACAAATAATATTGGTATAATTAAAGTAAGAATTGTGACTGTAATTAACAACAGCCCTAACTCAGAATAGTCTGCGGTTGTTAAAATTGCGTTTGTAACTTTATCTTTTACTTCTCTAGTGATTGTAAAAATTTCATTAAGATATTTTGTTAATAAAGCACTTGCCGATAAGGCTAAATTAGTGAAAGAGGCAAAAACCGCAAAAAATGTTGCTTTTAAATGGGAGGGTGCATTCTTAGCAATCCAAGCCAAAAGTGGAATCATTGATATCTGACCCAATGGAGATTCTAGCGCTGTATTTATCAACGCTATAAATTTTGCATCAACAATTCCGTTTGTTAATGACGAAGTCCAGTTATGAAATCCATAATACATCCCAACACTTGGTAAAAATAATATTGACCCTGCAATTGATAAAATAATTATTATTTTAGCAATGGAGTTTTTTGCCATAAATGGTCTAAGAATTATTATTCCAACCAATGTAAGAACTGCGGCTAGCAAAGAAAGTATAGAAAAAAATTGTTCATTAAATTTAAGTTCATCGATTTCAAACCAGGATAATCCTGGTCCTGGCCCAGGCATTGCCCTAAATATAAAAATAATTATGGCAGTTCCAACGATAGTAAATCTTAACTTTTCAGGTAACTCCTTTATGAGTTTGCTCATTAAGAACAAAATAATTATCATGGAGCCTAAGAAAACAATTTCTTGTGCAAAAGGTAATCCTAACGATCCAACACTCAATGTAAAAATTACAAAAATTAGACTACCACCAAGTATCCACCAATTAACTTTCGTTTTCTCATGATTGAAAATATCTTCTGTCCCAGATAGACCTTTTTTAATTAAATTGTTTTTCTTTTTATTTTTTAAATAAGCGGCAAAAATAACGCCTAAAATTGAAACCATTGGTATTATTAATGCATAAAGATATATGGATCCGTATAATTGTATTTTTTCAGCCTGTTCAAGATCGTCTACTCCTTTAAATAATATAACATTGGCAAGAGCAACTAAAACTGTTCCTCCTATAATTGCAAATCTTCCAAGTGTTTGCATCGTTGTATGCATAATCTTAACTTGATCTGTTGTAAATTTTTCACCATTTTCATTAATTAAAGGCACAGCCTCAACTGTCATTGCATCAGCAACAACATCTTGAACTACATATCCAATAGGAGCCAAAAGAACGCTTATTACAAACCAAGTTTCAACTTTTAAATAAGATGACATTTGCTCTGTATGAATTATTAGTCCATACATTATTAATAAACTAAGACCAATTAGAGAAGCTCCGACATAAACCATGTAATTCTTTTTATTCCAGATTAAATCAACCAAATGCCCAAGTGGCATTTTTAAAGCCCAAGGTATTCCTGCCCAAAAACCTAATCCTGCAAGAAATGCTGCAGATAAATTTAAATAATCTTTAACAAAGAAAGTACCTACTATACCTGTTAGACCAGATATGCCTGCTGCTACATAAATCATTAACGGAGGTAAATAAGACAATTTAAATTGCCTCCCCAAATCAAACAGTGTTGAATCTATAAATTTAATGATTTTGTCCATTAACTCTTAATCTAATAGGTTTAATTTAATTAGACTATTATTTTTTGTTTCTCTGCACCACAATTCATAACTTTCACAAACTCTCCACAGGTGATTTGTAGCTCTTTGCGATATTTCTAAGGGGAAATGACTTTTTGCATAGTACAAATCAGGAAATTTAATTAATTGTTTGACCATTGCTTCTTTTTGTAAATTTAAAAGCCTTAAAACCTCTTTAGAAATTTTTTCTCCCGAGGTCTCATCAACAAAATCGTTTTGTTTTAATTTCTCAAACCATTCATCATGAAATTGACCACTACTTACTTTTTCATACATTTGACTACCCATAAATCTTTCAATTGCATCTATGTTAGTAATGTCATTATTTTCTTTTTTTATTTTAAAAATTTCTAAATAAATGTCCTCAGCAACATAAAGTATGTACGGTTTTTTATTTTCTTTTCTCATAAAATTACAAATCTAAAGTATAATAACAAGAATTAGGATCTTCTTTATAGTGAGCAAATGGTTTACATTTAGTAAATTTAAAATGTTCAAAAAGTTTTCTAGCAGGTAGAAAAAAATTTCCAGATCCTGTTTCAATACTTAACTTTTTTATACCTAATTTTTTTGCCTGAATTATTAAATGTGAGATTATTTTATTACCAATACCTTTATATCTAAAATCATCAGATACTCTTATTGATTTAAATTCTCCATGGTTTTCTCTAATTAATTTTAAAGCCCCACACCCTATTAAATGATTATTATCCCACAAACTCCAAAATTTTATACTTGGATCTTTAAGTCCTGGTATATCTAAAACATGAGTACTACCTTTAGAAGAAACAGATCTTAATTCAATAAAGTGCTTTATCAAAAGATGATTTACCTTTGGATGGTCAAAGTTATTTTCTATTGATTTAATCATTAGCATGAACATATAATCTAAAAATAAATTAAACCAATACGAAAAAATATGTGCGGTAGATATGTCATTACAAATGCAGTTTCAAAAACAAGTAAAATGGTTAAAACTGCAATTAATGTAGATGACTCTGAAAATTATAATGCCCACCCTTACCAAAAACTTCCAGTAATTAAGAAATACAACAATGGAAATACTCTCGAAAATTTGAAGTGGGGGATTGTACCTGGTTGGGCTAAAAAAAAAGACTTTAAACCACTAATTAATGCACGATTAGAAACTATTGACGAGAAGGTTTCATTTAAAAAATTAATAAAACTACAAAGATGCGTTGCTGTAGCTGATGGGTTTTATGAGTGGAAGAGAGTGGAAAAAGAGAAGACCCCTTATTACTTTTTAAGAGAGGATAAGAAATTAATTTATATTGCAGGTATTTACGAAGAAGATCAATTTTGCATGATTACAGAAGAAGCTAGTCCAAATGTAACTGAGATTCATCATAGACAGCCAGTAATCTTAAATGAGAGCGATGTTAATAAATATTTAAATATTGAGATTTCTGGATCAGATTATTTAAATCATTTCCAAAAATCAAAACTATCGTTTTATGAAATTTCAAAAGATGTAAATAAGCCTACAAATAATAATATTTCTCTAATTCAACCGTTATAAATTATTTTTCAATAATTGTTAGATGTCCCATTTTTCTTTTTGCTTTTACTTGTTTTTTTAAATAGTCATAAAAAAACTCATTCTCTTTAAAAGTTTTATTTCTATGGATTACAATATCATCACCAATCAGATTAATCATTTGAGCATTATATATCTTTTTAGTTTCAATTTTTTCTAAACCACAAACTGCCCTAATATGATTTTCAAATTGACTAATGTTGTGAGAATTAATCGTTAGATGACCAGAGTTATGAACTCTGGGAGCTATTTCATTTACATACAAATTTTCGTTTTTATCAATAAAAAATTCCACACAGAGAGTTCCAATATAATCTAGTTCTTCGACAATTTGCTTTGCCCATTCTTTAGATTTTACCTTTATTGCATCTGAAATTTCTGCAGGAATTTTTGAATGTTTCAAAATTTGATCTTCGTGTACATTCTCTATTGGTTCATATATCTCATGTTTTTGATTTCCATACCTACAAATAACAATTGAAATTTCTTTTTTTAGATTAATGAATTTTTCTAAAATATATTCTTTAGTAAAATCAATGTCTTCATTTATATCACTTAAACTATTTAATTTAAATTGACCTTTTCCATCATATCCAAGAGTAGTGGTTTTAAGCAATCCAGGTAAAAGATTTTCATTATATTTTATTTCATCCTTATTTTTTATTAAAGCATAATTAGTCGTCCTAATATTATTATTATTTAAAAAATCTTTTTCAGTTAATCTATTTTGGATTAAATTATTTATCTCTGGTTTAGGTAAAACACTTTTTGATTTATTTATTTCATTTAAAATATCAAAAGGAATATTTTCAAATTCATAAGTGACTAAATCGACACTATCAACAAACTCTGTTATAATTTTTATATCATCGTATTTCCCATATATAAATTTATTAGCAAAATTTTTGGCAGGTGCATCTGGGTCATCACTGAGAACTATAGTTTTTATATCTATCTTTTTAGCAGCTTCGGAAAGCATACTGCCTAGCTGACCGCCTCCAATTATTCCTAAAACTGGTTGGTTCATTTATTTTGGTTTTTTTTTAACAGATTTTGATTGTTTAGAGCGCCACTTGATCAGATTATTTTTAACACTTGCATCAAAAGTAGAGATAATTGATGCTGCGTATAAAGCTGCATTTATAGCTCCATCTGTTCCTATTGCGACAGTTCCAACTGGTATGCCTTTTGGCATTTGAGCTATAGATAGCAAACTGTCTAAACCTTTTAATTTTTTACTTTCTATTGGCACTCCAATTACTGGAATTCTTGTTAGAGACGCAATCATTCCTGGTAGATGGGCTGATCCACCAGCTCCAGCAATTATCACCGAAATGTTATTATTTTCAGCAGATTTTGCATATTTAAACATTCGTTCTGGCGTTCTGTGAGCAGAAACAATGTTAGTTTCATAATTTATTTTAAGCAATTTAAGAATTTTTTCACAAAATTTCATTGTTGTGTAATCTGAATTACTTCCCATAACTATTGATACCTTGTGACTATATTTTTTGTTTTTCATGATACGAATTTGAATTAATATAGATTAACACATTCTTTAAATTTAAACTAGTCGACAAATTATATTATACTTATATTGTCTTTAAATATGAATTATCGAATTGATAATCTTCAATATTGCAACTGGACTAGAGATATTTTTCTCATCAATAGGGAAGCTGGATTAAACGCAGTACACGTTACTCTAGTATATCACGAAGATTATGATGAATTTTTACAAAGAGTAAAAGAGTGGGATAGATTTTTTGAAGAAAATTCAGACTTAATATTTTTAGGTAAAACATTCAAAGATATTACAAAAGCTCAATCAGAGAATAAAACGGCAATTTTTTTTGGTTTTCAAAATTGTTCACCGATCGAAGATGACATTAATTTAATAGAGAAAGTTCATGAGCTTGGCTGTAGATTTATGCAACTTACTTATAACAATCAATCTCTTCTAGCCACAGGATGTTATGAAAAAAATGATTCTGGTGTCACAAATTTTGGAAGAGAAGCAATTAAAGAGATGAATAGGGTAGGAATAGTTGTAGACATGTCCCATTCAGCAGAAAAAAGCACTTTAGATGCAATCGATATTAGTGAAAAACCAATTGCAATAACCCATGCTAATCCTTCTTTCTGGCATGAGGCTTTAAGAAATAAATCAGATTTTTTACTAAGAAAACTCTCAGAAAGTGGAGGTATCTTAGGTTTATCATTATATTCTCATCATTTAAAAGATGGAACAAATTGTAAATTAGAAAATTTTTGTGAAATGGTTGCTAAAACTGCAGAAATAATGGATGTAAACAATATTGGTATTGGATCAGACCTATGTTTAAACCAACCTGACAATGTTGTTGAATGGATGAGAAATGGAACTTGGTCTAAAAGTAGACATTATGGAGAGGGAAGTAAAAAAAAACCTGGATTTCCAAAACAACCGGAGTGGTTTCTGGATGCGAGAGGATTTGATAATTTAGAAACTGGATTAAAAAAAGTTGGTTTTAATAAAGAAGAAGTAGAAGGAATTTTAGGAAATAATTGGTTTAATTTTTATAAAGGAATTAATTAATGGAAATAAGATTAAGAGATCCAAAATTTTTGATGAAATTGTCTAAATTGGGATCTTTTCATCAATCAAAATTATCATTTCTAAGATCTTTTTTATCTGAATTTAAAGATTGGAAATATAGCCGAGATTTATTCCAACTAAATGACAAAGGACATGGTAGAGCGGTTTATTCTTTTACAAAAAATAAAAGAACTTATTCTCTCATTTGTTTTGCCAACGAAATTAAAGATGACGAAAGATCAGATAGAGTAATAGCCACAAAATGGGATGCTGCTTTTACCTTGTTTGATGGAATTCCTTCAAAAGAGGACATAGATAGACTTAACGATAATGTTCCAAAACAAGAAGTAGGAAGATTGTCATATAAAGAATTAACGTTATCAAGAGCTAATAAATCGGTTAGAGTTTTTGACCATGTGGTTGATAGTTTGTCTAACGGAAAGCAACCTAATAAAGAGATTTTATCAAAGGTTGGCTACTTATATAGAACAACAGCAGTTTATGGGTCTGGAAAATTTGGCTTAGCAGATAGATTTAGAATAAAAAAAAGAGAGGAAATACGTGGACCTTTCAGATTAGAAATGATGTTAGTTTATCTTGTTAGACAGTTTACATTCGATCAGGTTAATCATATTGCAAAAAATAAAAATCCTAAATTAGCTGTGGAATTAGATCCTGAAATTAGCAGAAACTTAGGAATAGGAAATTCTACTGGTCTTGGTATGGCACCTTTTATTGTCAATCATCCTACTTTGCTAAATAATTGGATACATGCAAGAGAGACCGCATTAAAAAAAATAAGAGAAATAAAACAAGTTTCAAAAAATGAGATTGATATTTTTTATAATTGTTTAATTAAATCTCTAAAAAATATTACCAGCTGGCATACAGATAGCGAATTTCAAAAAGAAAAAATCAAAGGTTTAATTGAAGATTTAAAAAAATTTATAAAATTTATGAAAGAAGATTTTAAATTTGAAAATTCACATCAATTTAATCAAATTTACAACTGGTCAGAAGAAAATTTAAATGATGAATGTATAGAATATATTGTATCTATGATGATGGAGCCATATGACGATATAGTTAATCCATTAATTTCAAAAATGAGTTCTGATGAGGAAGAACATTTTAATATTCCTGTTGATAGAACCATAGAAGATTTAAGAAACATATTAGAGAATAAATACTCAGAAATTCTTAAAATTGATTTTTTAAAAGATGAAAACAATCAAAACTTTTGGTTTATATCAAAAAATAAAGAAGAACCTAGAATAGGAGATAGATATATTGATGAGGGATCTGATTTAGAACAGCCATTAGCAATAGCTCGAGACATAAATAAACTTTACGATGCTGTCTTTACAAAAAAAAATAGTTCAAAAATTGGAAAATTTCTTAAAGATAATAATAATCTAAGGCATGTTGTTAGAAGAGCATTTATTGCCGAAAAGTTTCCTTATTCAGAAATTCAAGATAATACAATCGGGTCCAAACTAGTTCCAATTGATATGTTGAGATTAAAATTATCATTTTTTGGAGCTATAAAGTTTGATCCTAGATCGGATAAGTGGTTGCGGATTTGTATGTTTCAAGGAGCTCCTTTACCTTCTGAACTAGATAATTTTGACGACAAATGGATTTATAAATCATAAATACATGAGAAGCTTTAGTGAAATAGAAGTAACTACAAAAAAAGCGTCTAAAGCTGTTGGTTTTTCTTGGGGTATATCAGAAGAAGTAGGAAAAAATATTCGATTACTTGAAATGTTTGGTTTGCCAGGTCTAAAAAATTTAAACCAATACTATAAGATTTACAAAATAAGTAATTTTGAGAATATTGATGAAATATCGGTCTCAAATACTCCCAAAACTTATTATTGTCCTATATTATCTGGACTAAACTTTTTTGATCAATCTTCTTCAATATGCAAATTTAATGAAATTGAAATTAACAAGATTGCCTTTCCTCTCATATTCTTATCATTTGTAAGTAGAACTTCTGAAATTATTGGTAAAAGAATTTTCTTAAAGATGGATGATAAAGAATTTTTATTTAATTTTAACGAGTCTATTTATTCTAATTATTTAACAGGAGACGTATTAGAAAAATCAGATAAAATTAATTTAAAATTTTTAGATAATAAAAACAGTTTTACCGAAGATGATTGGTCAGAAATTTATAATTTATCCTTAAAAACTTATGTTGATGAAAGTGACAAATCTAGAGAAAGAACGGCTGGTGCTGGATTAACAGATAATGACTAATGAATACGATACAGAATTAAAAGAGAATTTTGAAAAAGATTTAAATGATATTTGTGAGGAATGTAAAAAAGAAGATGAAAGTGTAACTCAAAATTTATTCCTTACTGGATTTAAAATTTGTAAATCTTGCAGAACTTCTAAAACTGTTTTCCCTTTTTAGCTAATATTACTAATTGGTAGTGAATTCATTCTATTTATTATGAATGTTATTGATAGAAAAGCTATAATTAGAAACGATAAAAATACAATTCCAAATGATTTCAAATTAGATTTTAAATTCAAAATTTGTTTAGTTGATATTATTAGAGATGCAAATATCCAAAACTGAGTAAGAAAAATAATGGGCAGAACTAGGTCAGGTGTTACTGCAAAAAACCTTATTAAACCTGGTGCGTGAGCATATCCTACAGCTATTAAAATCTTTTTAAAAGGAACTTTACTCCCTTTATCTGGAAAAATTTTTACTCCAATTACAAAAATAAAAATAGCCCAAACAAACCATGTTAAAAGAGCTGTCAAGCCTGAGATGCCAATAGATGTTCTTACTATAGAATTCGCGGCTACTGCTCCTGCAACACCATCAAGTATCATTACAAGACCAGCAAAATATATTGCAGCTTCACCAAAATATTTATTATCTTTATATAAACTTCTATCTAGCTTTAACGATTTAAAAAAAATTTCTAAAAATTGTGCGAACATTTTAATTAGGGAGGGGTAAAACCCCTCCCTTATAATTATTTAACCTTTTACAACCTCTCTTGTGTTTGCGTTGTAAGATTCTTTAAAAGGTATATCGACTATTACTGCATCTACAGGTTTGCCTGGAGTTTCAGAATATTTCTCAGGTAAATGTACCTTAAATTTAGTTCCTACTTTTCCTTTTGGAAATCCATTGGAATTTAATGTTCCATCAAATGGCACATAACCCATAGCAATGTTTTGTTTTTTTTCAGGATGATACCAAGGGGAAGTAACAAACCCTACAGGTTCTCCACCACCTTCATCTGAAATTAACCAAAAATCAGGCGCATATTCCTCAATTGGTTTTCCACCTAACTCTAAACCAACTAATTGAAGTTTATAAGGTTTATGTCCTCCCTTTAAATCAGCTTTCATTTTTTCAAGAGCTTTCTTACCTACGTAATCTGTTTTCTTGTCCCATTCTCCTTTACCAGATAATGAAACTTGATAACCTAAATTACACTGAAAGGGATTATGTTGATTGTCCATATCTTGACCCCAGGAAAGAATTCCAGCTTGAATTCTTCTATGGTGTGCAGGCGCAATAACCATTAGATTATGTTTTTTTCCTGCATCAAGAACTGCATTCCACATGTCCTCTGCGTATAAAGTACACTCTCTTAAATATATCTCATATCCCGCTTCACCAGAAAAACCTGACTGTGATATCACACAACTTCTTCCACCGATTTTAGCTTCAGCTAAACCGTAGAATGGCATATTATCAAAATCAACTTGATCTCCGCATAAATCCTTCATTAATGCTTTAGATTTTGGTCCTTGTATTTGAACCGGACTTACATCTATTTCATCAATCTCTACATTAAATCTTTCGTCAGCATTCACGCCTTGCAAGTAAAGACCTATATCACTATCAGATAAACTGAACCAAAACTCATCTTTAGATATTCTTAAAAGAATAGGATCATTTAATACTCCACCATAAGCATTGCAAAGAATTACATATCTTGCTCTCATTGGAGAAATTTTTGTAGCATCTCTTGTAATTACATAATCTACAAATTTTTCAGCGTCTGGACCCTTTACTCTAATTTGCCTTTCAACGGCTACGTTCCACATTGTTACATGATTAACGATTGCATCATATTCTACCATTGCACCACCATCTTCAGGTTTTACATATCCTCTTGGATGGTAAATACGATTATATACAGTTGCTCTCCAACAACCTGCTTTCATTGATAAATGCCAGTAGGGTGATTTTCTTACACGCGTCGAAATTAACATTTCAACTTTTGTTGGTCCGCTTTGTCTTAAATTATAAGGCACTTTTCTATCAGATTGATCTACTGATGTTACGTGTCTTAGTTTACTATAGTCAAATTCATTAGACATAGTTATTCTCCTTCAACCACTTGTTAGTTTCCTTCAAGCCGCCGAATGTATAAATGTGAAAATAATCAGTATGCGATTTAACTTTCCCAATTAGATCATTAGGGTCTTTAGGTTTCAATAAATCTAATGCCTTACTAAAGTTAGATTTAAGAAAATTAATGGAATTTTTTGCCCCTACAATATTTGCAAACTTTATTAAGCTTGAAATTTTCATTGGCCCAGTTATTCCAACATGAACTGGTATCGTTTGTTTAGAAATAAAGTCAACAATAGGTTGAGAATCCATCAACCATTGAGTTACGATATAATCAGCGTAAGGCTTTTTATCTATCATAGCTTTATCTAAATCTGAATCGGATATATCAGGACTCCCCTCTGGATGTCCAGCAATTCCGATCTTTATCCCATCAAATAATCCTGTTTCTAAAATCTGATAGGAGCTATCGAATTTTCCAACTGGTTCACGACTACCACCAATAGCTAGAACTTGTTTAACACCCAAGTCTTTACATCTTGAAATGTAATCTTTTAGTTCATCTTGGTTAGTGATTGATCTGGCTGGAAAGTGAGGTACTGGATTAAATCCTTTTTTTACTAAATCTCCAGATTTGTCAGCAGTCTCTTTATAATCACCTCCAGGCAACATCGTTACATAAACATCTTTAACACCTGGTAAAGTATCAAGATCTGTATGAGGTCCAATTTCTAATGAAAAATTCATTAACGGATAATTATTTATTTTAAAATGACTGTCTAGAAAAATCGTAAGCTAAAATGTCAGAGCTATTTTTTCTGACCTCTGTGCTTTTGAATTCTTTCTCCATACTTCTGAGTAACCCTGTCAAAGAGAATTGCCAAAGCCA
>JACWDU010000060.1 GCA_014653935.1 Pelagibacterales bacterium SAG-MED23
CTTGCATTTTAAAACAAGAAAAAAACAAAAGAAAATTACTAAACTTAATAAGAAAATTGATAAATTAAAAGCTGAGATCAGAAACCTAGATGATGATGAAGTTTCTGACAAAAATAAAATTAAACAAAAAATTGAGAACGTAAAACTTGAAATAGATGAAGTAGCAAACTCAATATCTGACAACTGGAAATCAAAAAATGACGAGTTTAATAAAATTAATAAAGCAAAAAATATAGCTGTAAAAAAATATCGTAAAACAGCAGATAATGCATACGACGATTTAATGCTTATAAAATTGTTTATTCTAGATGGCGAAAAATTTGAGGAATTAAGTAATGATATTAAAATTCTAAAATCTAAAATTGATAATCGAAGCTACCTGAACGCAATTGAAGATATTGATAACATGTTTGATAAAGTTGGGGAGATTTCTGGTTCAGATGAATTTGCAGATAAGTTGGATTACTTAATAACTTTGATGGATGAAGATGAAAAAGACCCAGAACAAATTCAAAAAATAGCTAACGATACATATTTACATTTTGATAAAGAGGTAAGTTGGAGAAAAGAATTTAATAAAAAATATATGGATAGAATAAATGCTCACTTACAGGCACTAAGTGAAACCATTGGATTAAGATTGCAACAAAAACTTACAAAAGAACAAGCAATTTATGTTTCAAAATGTAATTCAGTACATAGGGATATTTCTTTAAATTTCTAATCAGCTTGTAACTTGATCAATTAATTTTGATCTTTTATATAAACCAAGATTTTCTGCTTTGTTCTTTATATTTTCGTATTCCATTTTTAAATTTGTAGTTTTTACATCAACTTTGTTTCCAATCTCTATTATAGATCCTATAATTGGATCTATCTCTAAAGGACGTTTTGCATGTAAATCTTGAGTTGTAGATGGTTTGTGACCTTTAATTGAAATTGCAGCATTGATTCTATGGTCTATAGAAACATTAAATTTGACACCAATTTTCTCCCCTACTGATTGACATTCTGTCATCAATTTTCTCACAATTTTCAATAATTCTGGATCATTACCAATTTCATCTAAAGATTTATCATGTAGTGCGCTAACAATATTAAATGAGCAATTACCCCAGAGTTTTATCCATATCTCATCTCTTAGATTACTTTTTTGAGGTGCTTTTAAACCTCCTGCAATCAATAAGTCTGCAATAACTTTAAGTCTTTCTGATTTTGACCCAT
>JACWDU010000061.1 GCA_014653935.1 Pelagibacterales bacterium SAG-MED23
GTGAGCTTAAAAAGTCTTTTTGAGGGTCAGTTAGTGAGTTTCCAAGTTTATCAATTAACGTATAGATAATCTCTTTATCATCTGAGCTTACAGATAAGTTTGGATAAAATAGTTTTACTTGGTTGTTAGGGTATAATTTTTTTTGTTTTTGAATAAATCCTAAATAATCACCATGAATATCAAGAACAACCATAGGATACTTTTTCTGCAAAAGTTCATCCATTATTCTTCTAACCATTACTGTTTTACCTGAACCTGACATTCCAAAGATTGAAACATGTCTTGAAACTAGATTGTCAGCATCAATTTTAATTTTAACAGCATCTCGTGCAAGTAAACTTCCAATGAATAAGGGATGTTCAGAGTCTAGATCTGAGATCAATAAGGCCTCTACATCTTCACTAGATGGGTAGCTAACAGTTGCTGCAGGTCTTACCGGATAGTTTAAAGGCATTAATTTTAAATTATCTTTTAAAGTAAAACCTAAAATGATTACTTTACAGATAAGCTCATCTCTAGTTG
This sequence comes from Pelagibacterales bacterium SAG-MED23, assembly GCA_014653935.1. Next base: position 523 of record JACWDU010000061.1, read on the forward strand.
TTGGAAGAATAGTATCTCTAATATCAATATTTTCATTAGTTAGCTCTTGTGCTGCTTCAGTTGGAAAAAATGCATTTGAGCTTTCAATTGAAGAAATTTTACCCCAAACTGTTACGGGTACGACATTACCTTCACTGGATGGAATTTTTGACTCTGTAGTGATGATGTCACCTTTTTTTGCTTTGTAGTTTTTTAAGCTAAAGTAAAACTCACTTATATTTGTTTCACCTAAAACTGTACCGATAGATTTCCATTTTTTAGTATTCATTATCTTGCTAATCCTCCTAATGGTCTATTTCTCCAAGACCTTACTTTTTTTGATAAAATTTTTACTGCTAAACTTATTGTGTTTTGATCTTTGCTTCTGATTGCTTGTTTTAATAAGTGGGTTGCATAATATTTTCTTGAGGCCTTACTCATCCAATTTGGAATTTTGGCGAATTTATCAACTACATTTAAACCCACTGGAAAACCATAGTTGGGTAATAATCTTGCTGTAGCTAATATATATTCGTAATCTTTAATTAAATTTTTGGATTGATTTAATGACTCAATTCTAATGGGTGCTGAGTGGTCATTAACCTTAATGTATCCAATATGAACACTTGGAAAAGAATCCATTTTATCTTCCCAAGCTGATCCTGAGGTAACACTAAATCCTTTAATTTGTTTTTTTACTTCTAAAGGTTTAATGGCTT
>JACWDU010000062.1 GCA_014653935.1 Pelagibacterales bacterium SAG-MED23
CTTCTGGAACTATATGAAGTTGATATGCTTCAAAATTACCAGCAATTGTATTTCCGTAATAATCAAGAAAATCTCCTCTTACAGGGGGAAGTTTCCATTCTCGAATTCTATTTTTATCTGAGAGAGTAAGATATTTTTTATTTTCTTTTACTTGTAAAAAAAACAATCTACTAACAATGCCACCTAAAATAATTATCTTTGCTGCACCGATAATAAACATTCTACGATTAATAGAGTTTAACTTTATTACATTTTCACTCTGGCTAATCATCAATGGCCTTAAAATAATAATTAAATATAAGATTAAAAGGAATATACAATAAAAAAGTAAATAGATTGTTAATTATATAAAACATAATATCTAAGTCATAAGAAAAAAATATAAATAGAACTGAAAAGTTAATTGAGTTAATTAAACTAATCACAAATAAAAAATAAAACCAATCTTTTATTAAATGAGGCCTAATAGTCATGTTTCTTAAATAAGATGCAAATATACAAATCAACATGTATGATAACGAACTTAATCCAAGTGGAAAGCCAATTACTGTATCATTAATTAAACCAGCAAAAAAAACTAACAAGTAATCAAAATTCAAATAACCTTTTACTGAAAAATAAAAGATTAATATTAAAGGGAAGTTAAATGAAAAATATTCAATATTTAAATAATTTAAGTCATATTCATTTAAAACAGATAGATATAAAATAATTATTGGTAACCATGTATATATCTTATAAAAATAATTATTTTTTTTGAATCTAATCATTTATTTTTTTTCCTCTTCTCAAAATGCAATCTTTGTACTCTTTTGTACCGACTCTATAACCTTTTTTGAAAGTTGATTTTTGACATTTTGAACTATAAAGCAAATTTAATCTTAAGAACTCTAATTCCTCTTGATTGATATTATTTTGTTTTATCTGATTTTCTTGAATTAAAACTTGATTTTGTAAATCAATTATTTTTTGATTTAGTAGATTGGTTTCTGAATTTAAATAACTATTTTTTTCAATTAATTTAGTGTTACTATCATTTAAAATATCAATCTCTTCATTTAATAGATTGATTTTAATTTTCTCTGTATTAGTTTGGGTGATTAACAAATTGCTGGAATTTGAATTTAATTCTACTTGATCATCAGTATCACTTTTTATTTCTACCTCTACTTCTGCAAAAACATATTTTAGCTGTGTATAATCACTAT
>JACWDU010000063.1 GCA_014653935.1 Pelagibacterales bacterium SAG-MED23
CAAATGGACATGATTTAAGAACTGCAGAAAAAAATTTACAACTTTATCACCAATTATCTGGCAGAGCTGGCAGAACTGGTAAACCTGCTACAGTATATTTTCAAACATATAACTCAAACCAAAGGATTATAAATCAAATAACAAACCCTGATCCATTTATTTTTTTAGAAAATGAATTGAAATTAAGAGAGAAAAATAATCTACCACCTTTTGAAAGATTTATTTCATTAATACTCACCTCTTCAAATGAAAGAAGTTTAGAAAAAGAGTCAATGGATATAAAAAATATTTTATCAGAATCCTTAAACGAAAAAATTTTGGGACCTGTTAATGCACCTATATATCGAGTTAGACGAAAGTATAGGCAGAGACTTTTGATAAGATCTAAAAAGGGTTCTAATATTCAAAAAAGATTGAGTGAAGTCTTAATTACGTACAAATTACCTAAAGAAATAAAACTAACAGTTGATGTTGACCCAATAACCTTCAATTAATGGTCAAATTTTGCACTATTTAGTCAATCTGTTACTTGAAGACACTAAACTCATATGCTAATTAATCCCAAAAAATCTTCTAAAACAAAGAGTTAAAATTGAGCAAAAATAACAGTTTTTCAGCAACTACAGCAAGTAGATATTCTTTAGCACTATATGAATTGGCTAATGAAAATAATTCAATTGATGAGGTTGAAGAACAATCAATATCTTTGTTAAAATTAATAGATGAAAGTAAAGATTTCAGTTCATTAATAAAAGATCCTACTAACTCAGTAAATGAACTTCAGGATGTAATTAACAAAATTGCAGAAAATTATAAATTAAACTCTTTAATATCAAAATTTATAGGTTTTCTAATATCTAAAAGAAGATTTTTTTATATAAAAACAATTCTTCAAGATTTTGTTGATACTTGCTCAAAAAAAAGAGGAGAAGTAAAAGCTGAACTAATTTCCTCTAAAGAATTATCAGGAGAACAAGTAATTAAAATCAAAGACGAATTGTCTCAAAATTTTAACGCAAAAATAAAATTAGACTATAAATTTGATAAAAGTTTAATTGGAGGCTTAATAATACAAGTTGGAAGTGTTATGGTAGATACCTCTATTAAAAATAAATTACAACAAATCCAAAATACAATGATAGAGGCTTAAATGGAAATAAATCCTTCAGAAGTTACAAAAATATTAAAAGAGCAAATAAAAAAA
>JACWDU010000064.1 GCA_014653935.1 Pelagibacterales bacterium SAG-MED23
ACAAGGAAAAAAACTTAAAGCTTCTTTGGAATTCTATAAAATTATTTCAAACGCAAGTCCTCCAGGAGAATTGTATTGGAAGCAATCAAGAGAACTATATTTTGCTGGAAAAACTCCAATGATAATATGGTCTCCATTTATTATGGATGAGCTGGCTGGTTTAAGAGACTCGGCGCCTCCAACAATAAATAGCGATCCAACTTCTAGCGAGTTAGCTTCGAAAACAGGTTTTATTACAAACTTGAGTGGTCCTAATAACAAAAAAGGAGCTGCCTGGGCTGATGTTAGATATTTTGGTATAACTGCAGATGCTGATACAGAAGAAGCAAGTGCTTTTATCAAATACTCTATGGATGAAGGTTACACAAGTACACTTTCAATCGCACCAGAAGGTAAATTTCCTGTGAGAAGAGGAAACTCAAGCGATCCTGAAGCATTTACAAAAGCATGGAGTAAACTGCCAGTAGGAGTTGATAGAAAAGCACCTTTATCAGACCTATATTCAGAAGATGTTATAAATAATATCGTTGCTGGATTAGATAAGGCTCAAAGATGGGGTGTAAAAGAGGGTGAACTTTCTAGAGCTTCTAAAATTATTAATAACAAGTTTATTAATAGAATAACTAGACTTTATGTTGATGGACAGATTGATATTGATCAAGCAGTAGATATGATCAATCAAAAACTCTCTCAATTTTAATCTAGTAATTTAAATTTTAATAAAAGCGGATAATATGTATTATCCGCTTTTATTATGAGTGATACACTTTCAAAAATTGAAAAAAGGACTGCGTATATATTAATATTACCCGCAGTTTTCCTAGTCTTTTCTATAATCCTATTTCCAATCTTCGCAAATGTTTGGATAAGTTTTAAAGAGGTTGGGTTAAAGGATATCAGAATACCTGAGCCTAGAGCAAAAAAAATAGTCAAATCAATTGAAGAAAATCCAGATCAAGCAAAAATCATTTATAAATTAAGAAATAGCTCGTTAATTTTGGAAATAAGAGAAGTCAAATTCAAAGACAAATTACCTAAAAATATTAAACCTGTAAATTTAGATGAAAGATGCAGATTTAAATCGAATAAAATTTATTGTGAATTTGGAAATTGGGAGGCAAAATATAGAGAAAATTTTGAAATAATTTTACAGAGTAATGATGGTG
>JACWDU010000065.1 GCA_014653935.1 Pelagibacterales bacterium SAG-MED23
TATAAAACTTTAGCTATAGCTTTTTTACTTGTTGTAATAATAATTTATTTATTTCTGGGAAATTTAAAAGCAGTTATTGTTCCTGCCATAGCTTTACCTGTAAGTCTAATTGCGACATTCTTAGGTTTATATATATTTGACTTATCCATAAATATATTTGTCTTATTAAGTTTTATATTGGCAATTGGAATCATCACTGACGACTCGGTCATCATGACTGATGCAATATATAGAAGAATAGAAAATGGTGAGACTCCATTGGTAGCAGCATATAAGGGTTCTAAACAAATTACGTTTGCAATTATTGCGACAACTCTTATTTTGGTTGCAGTGTTTTTACCTTTAATTTTTATTGAAGGTATTGCAGGTACTTTATTTAAAGAAACTGCAATAGCACTGTCATTTGCTATAGTAGTATCATCATTTGTTGCTCTAACACTTTCACCAATGCTAGGTAGTAAATTTCTTGATAAAAAGAAAAAGTCAAATTTCTTGACTAGGGGCTTTGATAAATTTTTTCAAGGTTTTTTAAGATTTTACTCTGAGACTTTAGGGTTTTGGATAAATAGAAAGAAAACAATAATTACATTCATAATTTTTATCATAGTTGCCTCTGCAGGTTTGTATAACTATACAAAAAAAGAGTTGCTGCCATTAGAAGATCGTGGAGTTTATCTAGTTATTGGATTTACTGATGAAGGAAGCTCATTCCAGTATACTCAAAAAAGAGCTGAAGATGTTGAAAAGAGACTTATTCCACTCCTTGATGGAGAAAATAGCCCTTACAATAGATTTTTAATGATAGTTCCTGGTTTTGGCTCTGAAAATAGCTTCCTAATTATCTCACTTCTGGATAATTGGAAAAATAGAAAGCAGAATTCTCAAACAATAATGAGACAAGCAATTGGAAAAATAGTTACAGTGCCTCAAACATTAGCTTTTCCAATTTCACCTCAGTCCATAAGAGTTTCTAGTTACAATAAGCCTGTTCAGATGGTTATTTATGGGAATACGTATGAAGAACTAGAACAAATACAGTCTCAAGTTATTAGAATGTTAAGAAAGAATAGAAATTTATCAAGACTTGAGTCTGACTACACCAGAAATAAACCTGAGGTAAATATAAAAATTAATAAAAATAAAGCAAAAGAT
>JACWDU010000066.1 GCA_014653935.1 Pelagibacterales bacterium SAG-MED23
CAGTTGGAAATGAAAGAGTTGCAAGATCAAGATTATCGACAATCATCAATTCTAGAATTAGGAATGTTCTTGGTCAACAAGAATTACAAACTTTACTTTCTAAAGATAGAACAAAACAAATGGCTTTAATTCAAGAGGGTGTAAACGTTGAAGCAAAAAATTTTGGTATCGAGATTGTGGATGTAAGAATAAAAAGGGCAGATTTACCTCAAGCTAACAGTGAAGCAATTTACAGAAGAATGCAGACTGAAAGGGAAAGAGAGGCAAAAGAATTTAGGGCTAAGGGTGCGGAAATGGCAGTAACGATTACTTCTACTGCAGATAAAGAAGTTACAGTTATTTTAGCTGATGCTCAAAAAAGTCAGAAATCATGAAAGGTGAAGGTGATGGGCAAAGAAATAAAATCTTTGCAGAAGCTTTTGGAAGAGACCCTGAATTTTTTGCATTTTACAGAGCAATGCAGGCATATGAAAACGCTTTAATTGGTGGTGATACTTCTATGATATTATCTCCAGATAGTGAATTTTTTAAATTTTTTGGAAATATAAAACCAAAGTCTCAATAGTAATTTAACATGAAAGAATTGATCATTGCCTTTGGTCTTTTTCTTTTTATTGAAGGGGTTTTATACGCCTTATTTCCATCAAAAATGAAAAGTATGTTAAAAAAACTAGATCAAGTAACAGATGGACAATTGAGAGTTGGTGGTTTTGTTTTTGCAATAATAGGATTTATTATTATTTATTATGTAAAAAGAGCTTATGAATAAACTTAAAATCAATATTTTAACTATAATTTTCATATTAGGTTTTTCAGCACAATCCTTCTCAAAAAATGCTCCAGAATCATTTGCAGATTTGGCTGAAAAGTTAATGCCATCAGTGGTAAATATTTCTACAACTCAAACAGTTATTACAAATTCTAATCCATTTCCTTTTCAGTTTCCACCAGGCTCTCCTTTTGAGGATATGTTTAAAGAATTCGGTACTCCAAAAGAAAGACAGTCTGCAGCTTTGGGATCAGGTTTTATTATAGATGAAAAAGGTATTGTGGTAACTAACAACCATGTAATTCAAGATGCTGAGGATATTATTGTTAGAGTTAATGGTGACAAAGA
>JACWDU010000067.1 GCA_014653935.1 Pelagibacterales bacterium SAG-MED23
TTACAGTGTCGCAACTGACAACTATAAAAAAACAGCTGGAAAAGAAGGTATGAGTTATCTTGAGAAAAGAACTTACCCAGGTCCAGTAATGAATGGTATGTTAGTATGGATGGGTGAAAACCAAGCTGAAGGTGCAGATGCTGCAATTGAATTCTTGAAAACTCAAGAAAACGTTTGGACTAAGTGGGTATCAAGTTCAGCTGCTAAAAAAATCAAAAAAGCACTATAATATAGTGTAAATATTACTGAACCCGTTGTTACGGGTTCAGTATAAAAAATATGGATTTTTTAAATACAATACCTGTGATGGATAGAACAGCTCTCAGAGAGTTGAAGAAAGGTATTGATTTAAGTTTTAAAGATTTTTCAAGAGCATATGGAGATGGAATAGAAAGTTTTTTCGATCCATTACTTTATTTTTTAATTTGGTTAGAAAAATTATTGGTAAATAGTCCTTGGCCTTTGGTTATTGGAGCATTTGCTTTGTTGGCCTGGATTGGGTCTAGAAGTATTAAGTTGGTGATAGGAACTATAGTTTGTTTTATAATTATAGGTTATTTTGGAATGTGGAAAAACTGTATGGCAACTGTTGCCATAATTTCTGTCGCTACTCTCGTTTGTATAGTTGTTGGCATACCAATTGGAGTATTAATGTCAAAATCAAGTAGAGCAGAAAAAGCCATTCTACCCATATTGGACATGATGCAAACTATCCCAAGTTTTGTTTACCTTATCCCAATAATTATGCTGTTAGGTATTGGAAAAGTACCTGGACTTTTGGCAGTATGTATTTATGCCCTACCGCCAGTGGTAAGACTTACGAACCTTGGAATAAGAGAAGTAGACAAAGAAACACTTGAAGCAAGTGAGGCATTTGGAGCAACTCCAATGCAAAAGCTAAAATCTGTTCAAATTCCTTTATCCTTACCGACGATATTTGCCGGTATCAACCAAACAATTATGATGGCCTTGGCTATGGTAGTAATTGCATCTATGATTGGAGTTAAAGGTCTTGGAGTGCCTATTTTACAAGCTATTTCAAATCAATACTTAGCTCTTGGA
>JACWDU010000068.1 GCA_014653935.1 Pelagibacterales bacterium SAG-MED23
CATTTAATGATTGTGTAGTTTTATCAACTGCTCACCCTTGTAAATTTCCAGCTGCTACTGATAAAGCAATAAAAAACCATGAGGATTTACCTAAAGAGCTTCAATATGTTTTTGACAAAGAAGAAAAATTTCAATTATTGAAAAATGATACAGAAGAAGTAAAAAATTTTGTTAAAAGTAAATTATGAAACTAAAAGTTAAAGATCAAATACCAGATTCAAAGATCTTCCATTTAGTTGATGGTGAGCCTAAGGAGCAAAATATATCTGAGGTTTTAGGGGTAAATAAAATTATATTATTTGGTTTACCTGGTGCTTTTACTACAACTTGCTCTAAATTTCATTTACCAGGCTTTGTTGCCAATGCTCAGAAAATATTAGATAAAGGTATTGATAAAATATTTTGTTTAGCTGTTAATGATCCATATGTAATGAATGCTTGGGGAGAGGAAAATAACATTGAAAATAACATAAAAATGTTAGCTGATCCTTATTTATCATTTACAAAATCAATTGGGGCTGAAATTGACAGAAATTTTAGAGGAATGGGAACTAGATCAAGTCGATATGCTATGATTATACACAACTTACAAGTGCAAAATATTCAAGAGGAAGAAGAAACTAAGAATTGTAGAATATCTTCAGCAGATAATATTTTAAGTATAATTTAGTTTAATTTTTATAAAATTTATATTAATTTGATGTATGCGTAAGTTTTTAATATTGTTAATTTCCTCAATTTTACTTTCATCATGTGCAACTATTGTAAATGATCCAAATGTACCTGTCGCATTATCATTCAGTGATGGTAGCGATGGAAGTTGTACTCTTACAAATAAAAGGGGACAATGGAATGGTAAAGTTCCAGGCACATTTAGCATAAGAAGATCAGATGACACTTTAAGATATAACTGCAAAACAGATTCAGGAAAAACAGGTATTGGTGGAATAGCAAGCAGTATGGAAGGAGCAAAATTAGGTGCAAGTGTACTATTCTTTGATCTTGGAATTACAGATGCAATTACTGATAAACATAGAACT
>JACWDU010000069.1 GCA_014653935.1 Pelagibacterales bacterium SAG-MED23
ATGGTTAACTACAAATATTTTCTTAAAGGAATACTTTCATCGAAAAAATTCGATAGCCCAGCCATTGCTTTAGGTGCAAGTTTTGTAGCAATAGGTGCTCTACTTAAAAATTTAGGTTTTACTATTCAAGAAAGTATTTTTTCAACTTTACTAACTTATGCTCTTCCAGGATCTTTAGTTATGGCAGAGTCCATGGTAATTGGTGCTTCACTTGTAAATATTTTTCTTGCTGTATGGCTGGTCAACTCAAGGCTTTATCCGATGACAGTTTCAATCATGCCTTTATTAAAACATGAAAGTCAACCAAGATGGAAATATTACCTATCATGTCACTTTGTTGCTGTTTCTTCGTGGTTAATCTTGAAAAGTAATTATGAGGAAATAGAAAAGAAATATAGAATAGATTTTTGGATTGGAATTGGAACAGCAACTTGGTTGATAGCAATCTTTTCAACTATAGTTGGTTATTATGCATCTGACTTTTTAAATAGAGATATGATTATTGCTCTTGCCATTATTAATCCAATTTATTTTATGTGTGCAATGATAGGAGTGATGAAAACTGTTCAGTTATCATCAGCAATATTAATTGGAGCAGTGCTTGGTCCAATTTTTTATTTTGTTTCACCTGAGTGGAGTGTGCTTATTGGAGGAATTGTTGGTGGCACAATCTCATATTTTATAGGAGAAAAATATGGCAATTAATATAGTTCTTGCAATATTAGTAACTTCTTTAGCCACATATTTATCTAGGTTTCTTGGAGCTGTTACATCGGAGAAAATTAGTGAAAAATCTAAAATTTATAGATGGTTTAATTGCATAGCATATTCAACTTTAGCTGCTTTAATTTCCAGAATGCTTATATTTCCTTCAGGAGACCTATCTGAAGTGAACTATATATCAAGGATAATAGTAATTTTATTATCAATATTAATTTTTTATGTGACAAAAAGAAATTTAGTTTATCCAACAGTATTATCTGCTATAATTTTGGCTGCATTAAGTAGTTTTGCGATATGAAAAAACTTATTTTT
>JACWDU010000007.1 GCA_014653935.1 Pelagibacterales bacterium SAG-MED23
ATTTCAGATGCCAAATCACTATTTAAGCATAATTTAATAAAATTTTGATTTTCTTTTCTTATCTCTCGGAATTCAGGAAGATACCTACCTGCTTGTCTCATTAACCATATAGGATTAATTTTAGTATCTTTATTTTTAATACAGTTAGTTATGGGACTCATATAAATAGATATATATTATTTACTGTATTAGTATTATGTATTGTGAATAACGTAAATTAGTCAATTAACACACTTAATTAACTTATTATTAACACTTCAAAACTTAAATTAGTTAGCTATTACAAGCTAAATTAACATTTTTCTGATTTTATGTACATTATGTATAACTATAATCAAAGTTTATAATTAAGTTAACTATATATGGATAAAACTAATATCAAACATCTCAAAAACTAAATCTGTAATTTTTTTATTTTACTAATAGTTTATAAACATCTTATACATGAGAAACTTATATCAAATTTATTTAATATCAGATTCTACAGGCGAAACATTAGATAGAATATTTTTAGCACTAAAAGCTCAATTCCCTAATTTTGAATATGAGACAAATCATTTTTCATTTACACGAACAGAAAGTCAAACTTTAAGTATTTTAAAACAAGCGAAAAAAGAAAAAAACTCAATAATTTTATACACCATCGTTAATAGTAAACTAGCTAAATACCTTACAGAGAAAGCGTATGAAAGAAATATACCTTGCTTTGGAGTTTTGGGCGACTTAATCCTAAATTTTTCAAAAGTTCTAAATCAAAAAGCATCTCACGAGCCAAGTGGCCAACACATTTTAAATGAAGAATACTATGACAGAATTGAAGCTATTCAATTTACAATGAACCATGATGATGGCAACCAAACAGAAGATATAGAAAAATCAGATATAATTCTTTTGGGTGTTAGCAGAACTAGTAAAACACCGACTTCAATTTATCTAGCAAATAGAGGTTTTAAAACTTCAAACATTCCTTTGGTAAATAAAAACTCTATACCAAGCAAGGTTACTCAAAAAAACTTCACCCCTTGCGTGGTTGGATTAGTTACTGAAGCTGAAAGATTATATGATTTAAGAAAAAACAGATTAACTTCATTAAAAGAAGATCAGAACAGCGAATATGTAAATATAGATAAAATTAATCATGAATTAAGGAGCGCAAGAAAAATATTTAAAGAAAATAACTGGCCAACTATTGATGTAACTAGAAAATCAGTAGAAGAAACAGCTGCCTCCGTAATTAAAATTTATGAAATAAAAAATAAAAAAAATGCTTAATATTATTTTAGCATCTAAAAGTAAGGTTAGAAAAGAAATTTTAGAAAATCATAAGATAACCTGTATGGTTGAAGTTTCTAATGTAGACGAAGAACCAATCAAAGAAAGTTTGTTAAAAGAAGGTGCCACACCAGAAATTATTTCTAAAAATCTTGCGGAGTTGAAAGCAAATAAAGTAAGTCAAAAAGTAAGCAATACACTGGTTTTAGGAGCGGATAGTGTAATTGATTTATCTGGTGAGTTAATATCAAAGCCAGAGAATAGGGATGAAGCATTAAATATTCTAAAGAAACTTAATGGCAAAAAACACTCCTTGATGAGTTCAGTTTGTATATCAAAAAATGGCTCAATGGTTTGGAACTACACAGGCAAAGCGTATTTAACCATGAAAAATTTTTCTGAAGATGAACTAAAAGATTATCTCGGCAAAATAAGTGATGAAGCTTTGTATGCATATAATGTTTACCAGATTGAAGGGGAGGGAAGAAATTTATTTACAAGCATTGATGGAGATGAAGATACAATAATGGGCCTTCCTATTAAAAAAATTAAGGAGTATTTAAAACTTCAAAAATGAAAAAATATTTAGTAATAGGAAATCCTATTCAACATTCTTTATCACCCAAGCTACACAACTATTGGATTAGTAAAAATAATATTGCTGCATTTTATGATAAAAAAAAATTAGATATTTCTGAATTAAAAAATTTAATTAAAGAAGTAAGAGAAAAAAAAATTGATGGAATTAACGTCACTGTTCCATTTAAAAATTCTGTTATTCCTTTTTTGGACAAATTATCAAGTGAAGCTGAAAAAACACAATCAGTAAATACTATCTATTTAAAAGATGAAAATGTTATCGGTCATAATACAGATATAGAGGGCTTTGAATTGGCTATTAAACATATAAATTATGAAATCAGTGATAAAAAAGTTCTTCTATTAGGTGCAGGTGGGGTTTCTCCATCAATAATAGTCGCATTAAATAAAATGAATGCAAAAAAAATTTTAATAAGCAACAGAACACAAAGCAAAGCAGAAATTTTAAAAAAAACTTTTAACGAAATTCAAATAGTCGAATGGGGAGTAATACCTGATTTTGATATGATCATTAACGCTACCAGTTTGGGTCTAAAAAAAGACGAAAATATAGAAATAGATTATTCTAAAATTGGTTCAGACAAGTTTTTTTATGATGTTATATATAATCCTTCCGAAACTGGTTTTTTAAAATCTGCAAAAAAAATTGGAAGTAAAACAGAAAATGGTAAGAAAATGTTTATTTATCAAGCACGTGCTTCTTTTAAAATATGGAATACTATTGAACCTAAAATCGATAATGATGTTATGGAGCTTTTAAATTGATTAAAATAGGAGTACTTGGAGATATTGGGTCAGGAAAAAGCTTTGTTGCAAAACAATTCGGATATCCAGTTTTTGATGCTGATAAAGAAGTTAGACAAATTTATAAAAGTGATAAATCTTGTTACAAAAAAATTAAAAAAAAATTTCCAAAATTTATTAAATCTAAAATAATTAAAAAAAATGAGCTTGGATATATATTAGAATCAAATAAAAAAAATCTTAAGAAAATTTCAGATATTGTTCATCCTATAGTCAGGAAAAGGATGTATGCTTTCTATAAAAAAAACTCTAAAAAAAAAATGGTGGTTCTAGACATACCTTTGTTAGTTGAAAATAAATTATATGATAAAAAATTTTATCTAATATTCATTCAATCAAAGAAAAATGAAATTAATAAAAGACTCAAAAAAAGGCCTTTTTACAACGAAAATATTATTAAAAGTTTAAGAAGATCTCAAAAATCTTTGGTTTATAAAAAGAAAATATCTAACTTTGTTATTAAGAACAATTTTAAACTTTTAAGCTTAAGAAAAAGTATTAAAATAATTAAGAGAAAAATTTTGGATGAAAGAAATAGTTCTTGATACTGAAACAACTGGACTATCTGTTAAGGATGGCCATCGTATTGTTGAAATTGGATGCATAGAGTTAGATAACCTTGTGCCTACAAAAAATATATTTCATTTTTATTTGAATCCCGAAAGAAAAGTTTCGGAAAAAGCATTTGAAGTTCATGGATATTCAGATCAGTTTTTATCAACTCAACAAAAATTTGGTGAGATAGCTGAAGATTTCTTAGATTTTATAAAAGATAAGAAAATTATAATTCATAATGCTGAGTTTGATATTGGTCACTTAAATAATGAATTATCAATAGTTGGTAAGCCAAAAATAAATAATTCAAACGTCATCGATACACTTGAATTAGCAAGGAACAAATTTCCAGGCTCGGGTATTAGTTTGGATGCTTTGTGTAGAAGATTTAGAATTGATAATTCAAAAAGAGAAAAACATACGGCTCTGATTGATTGTGAGTTACTTGCAAAAGTCTATATAAATTTAATTGATCAAAAAGAACCAACTCTGAATTTAGCAGAAAATAATGAGTCTAAGGTTTCAATAAGTGAAGGTAGTTTGGAATATTTTAAAAAAGTAATTATTCCATCTGAAAAGGAATTGTCTGATCATAAAAAATTTCTAAAAAGAAACTTAAAAAAAAATTTTTTTTAGTTTAATCTTTCATTATATAATTTTTCAAAATCAATTTTAGAACCAAATTTTAAATCAGGTAAACCAGAGTTTCTTAAAATATTTAAAAATTTATCCTCTAATTCTGGATATATTTTTGTTTGTAAATCACTTAGAACAATTTTTTCCAGCTCTTTTTTTTTTATTTGCACATCTAATATATCAATTGCAGTTGCATATTTAATTTGGAAAATACCTTTTTCCTGTTTCTTATTTGGATTTTCGTAAGTTAAAGTTGTTAGAACTTCTATCATTTTTCTTTTTAGAGGCTTCGATTTTATATCAACTTTCATTTTATATTCTGGAATAGTGTTCCTAATTGTAATTAGAGTTTCTGGGCTAGGTATTTCTATTGACAAATCTTGAATATAACTGACGATTATTTTATATTTATTTTCCATCCTTATCCTCCATATCCTCATACTCACCCTCAATGTAATTTTTTTCGCTAGTTTTATTTTTTTTATTAGATGAATATTTTTTTGCATATTTACTTAAAATTATTTTTCTTGTAACTGGGAAAACTAATAAAATACCGATTATGTCTGTTGCAAAGCCTGGTAAAATTAATAGTAAAGCCGCAAAAGCGATTGCAGCCCCAGAAATAATTTCATAAAGAGGCATTTCGTTTTTAAACAATTGTGACATTCCAGAACGCAATGTGTTAAACCCTTCATATCTCGCGTACCAAATACCTGCAACTGCAGTTATTGCTATAAGTAAAATGGTGTTTAATGCACCTATTTGTGAGCCAACCTTTATGAAAAGGTAAATTTCGATTAAAGGTATCCCTAAAATAAGAATTATTGCTGTGTTCATTTGTCTATAATGTAAATTGCAGGTTGAAATTAATCAACATAGTAAATATTATTAGTATATGAATTATAGCTTCGAATACATTGATATAATACTACTTGCAATGATAGCAGGATTTATTTTCCTTAGATTAAGAGGAATTTTAGGAAAAAAAACGGGTTTTGAGGAAAATATTAATTCAAGTTTCCCTCACGAGGGGGTTCCAGAAACTAAAGTTTCTCCCGTTTTAAATGCTGAAACTTTTGATGATGCAGCAAAAAAAGATTTTCTTAATGGAGCAAAGATAGCTTACGAAAGTGTTATTACTAGTTTCTCTAAAGGAGACCTCAAATCAATAAAAAATCTTCTGGCAAAAGATGTATATGATCAATTTGATGAAGCCATCAGGGATAAAAAAGCAAGAAATGAAACTTCAGATACCACATTCATAGGCATTAACTCTGCAGAAATCAAAGATCATAATCAAAATAAAAATATGTTTGAAGTAAGTGTAGAATTTGTAAGTGAAATTATATCTTGTATTAAAGACAAAGATAATAAAGTCGTTTCGGGCGATGCTCAAAAAGTTAAAAAAGTCTTAGATACTTGGAAATTCATTAAAGACAGTACATCAAAAAATCCCAACTGGTTAATAGTAGACACCCAGGCTTAGTTGATTAAAAAAATATCAGATAAAGATAAAAAAGATTGGCAAGACTTTTTAAATAGTACTGAAAAATTAGAAATTAAAGATCAAAAAATTTCTTCAACACCCAATAGATACATCGAACAATCCATTGATTTACATGGTTATACTTTAGAAGAAGCAAACCAAAAAATGACTTCCTATATAGAAGAATGTTTTCTGAATAGAGTTAACAAAATTAATGTAATCACAGGAAAGGGTCTAAGATCAAAAAATTTAAATGATCCATACCAATCTAACAATTTGAGTATATTGAAACATTCAGTTCCTAATTTTATTAAAAACAATGATCAGCTAATGAGTAAAATTATTAGTATAGATTACGAATCTGTTGAAAATCCATCTGTTGGAAATTTTGATATTTTTTTGAAAAAAAAAAAATAAATATTACAAAATAAATTTTGAAAGATCTGCGTCTTTAACTAGCTCACCAATATTTTTCTTAATATAATCTGAGTCTATACTAATTTTTTCACCTGCTCTATCTGTTGCAGTAAAACTAATTTCATCTAAAACTCTTTCAATAATAGTATGTAGTCTTCTAGCCCCAATATTTTCAACAGTTGTATTTACTTCGCTCGCAATTATTGCAATGGTATCAATTCCATCCTCAGTAAATTCTAAATCAACATTTTCAGTTTTAAGTAAAGCTTTGTATTGTTTTATCAAACTATTGTCCGGCTCTTTTAGAATTCGTTTAAAATCATCACTATTCAATGCATCTAGCTCAACTCTGATTGGGAGTCTGCCTTGAAGCTCAGGTAAAAGATCTGATGGTTTTGCTAATTGGAATGCCCCAGAAGCTATAAATAATATGTGATCTGTTTTAATTGGACCATATTTAGTACTTACCGTTGTCCCTTCTATCAAAGGAAGTAAGTCTCTTTGAACCCCTTCTCTCGACACATCGCCCCCAACCCTATCAGTTCTTGCTGAAATTTTATCTATCTCGTCTAAAAAAACAATACCGTTATTCTCAGTTGTATTTTTTGCTGATTTAATAATTTTATCTTGCTCTATTAATTTGTCAGCTTCTTCATTAAGCAATATTTCGTGAGATTCTTTGACTGACATTTTTTTCTTTTTAACCTTTTGACCCATTGATTTACCAAGCATGTCAGAAATATTTATCATTCCAACATTCGCACCAGGCATTCCAGGAATTTCAAAAGATGGCATTCCACTATTACTCTCCGTAATAGCTACCTCAATCTCATTATCGTCTAGGTCCCCATCTCTTAATCTTTTTCTAAAACTTTCTCTTGTAGCTACACTTGCTTTATTCCCAACAATTGCATCAAGAACTCTATCCTCCGCTAGTTTTTGTGCTTTTGAATGAACTTCTTTTCTTTTTTTGACTTTTTCCATTGCAATAGCAATCTCTAACAGATCTCTAATTATTTGCTCAACATCTCTTCCTACATAGCCTACTTCTGTAAATCTTGTTGCTTCAACTTTTACAAATGGTGCTTCAGCCAATTTTGATAACCTTCTAGATATTTCTGTTTTACCAACTCCAGTTGGTCCCATCATTAAAATATTTTTAGGAAGAACTTCATCTTTCATATCACCCTCTAAAGCCTGTCTTCTCCATCTATTTCTTAAAGCAATAGCAACAGCTCTCTTTGCATTATTTTGTCCAACAACAAATCTATCCAATTCCGAAACTATTTCTCTTGGAGTTAATGAGTTTTGAATACTATTTTTTTCTTTTTTAACTTTTGAATTTGGTAGCGTTGTGACGTTTGATTTTTCCATTCTAAATTTTCTCTATATTTAAATTATCATTTGTGAAAACACATATTTCAGATGCAACTTTAATTGCTTTTTTTGCAATTTCTTCTGCTGACAAATCTGTATCCATTAATACTTTTGCTGAAGCTAATGCGTAATTTCCACCAGATCCTATTCCAATAACGTCTCCTTCGGGCTCTAAAACATCACCAGTTCCTGAAATAATGAAACTATTTTCTTTATCACCGACTGCCATCAAAGCCTCTAATCTTCTTAAATATTTGTCAGTTCGCCAATCTTTAGCTAGTTCAACGGCTGCTCTAGCTAGATTACCAGCATGTTTTTCTAGCTTAGACTCTAATCTTTCAAACAATGTTAATGCATCAGCAGTTGACCCAGCAAATCCTGCGATCACATTTCTTTTCTCAATCTTACGAACTTTGTTTGCAGTTTTCTTGATAACTGTATTTCCCATACTAACTTGTCCATCACCTGCAACAACAACTTCGTTGTTTTTTCTTATCAATACTATCGTTGTCATGGAATATAGATGGATACTAAATCCAATAGTTCAAGGCCAAGGCTAGAATTATTGCCATAATTGAATAATAGATATATACCTTTTTAAAATATGAAACGTAAAGCTAAAATAAGCAGAAAAACTAAAGAGACCAGTATCAGTGTTGGTTTAAATATTGATGGCAAAGGTAATTATAAAGTTGACACAGGTATAGGATTTTTAGATCACATGCTTGAGCAATTATCGAAACACTCTTCGATGGATATGAATATTAAAGCTAAAGGTGATACGCACATTGATCTTCACCACACAACTGAAGATACGGGAATTGCAATTGGTGAATGTTTGAAAAAAGCATCTAAAAAATTTGTTGGTATAAAAAGATACGCTCATGCAATGATACCAATGGATGAAACATTAACTAGAGTTGCAATTGATGTATCAAACAGACCTTATTTAATTTGGAAAGTAAAATTGAAAGTAGAAAAATTAGGTGAGATGGATACAGAATTATTTAAAGAATGGTTCCAAGCTTTTTCACAAGCCGCAGGAATTACTTTGCATGTTGAAAATATTTATGGCGATAACAGCCACCACATAATCGAATCTTGCTTTAAAGGATTAGCAAGATCATTAAGAGCTGCTTTAGAAATGGATCCAAGAAATAAAACTACAATACCTTCTACAAAAGGTTCTTTATAAATTTAATGAATGTCACAATTGTTGACTACAATTCAGGCAATATAAGTTCTGTAATAAATTCGTTTAAAGAAGTTGCAAAAGACAAAGTAAACATTGAAGTAACATCTAATCTTCAAACAATTAAAACTAGCGATAAAGTTGTATTACCTGGGCAAGGATCTTTTAAAAGCTGCATTGATGGGCTTAATAGTATTAACGGTTTGATAGATACTCTTAATAAATTTGCATTGGAAAGTAAAAAACCACTACTTGGAATTTGTGTTGGACTTCAAATGTTTGCAGACATCGGTTATGAGGAAGTTGAGACTAAAGGTTTAGGTTGGATTTCAGGAAAAGTGTCGAAAATTGATAATCAAGGCGGTAAATTTAAGCTTCCACATATTGGTTGGAATGAAATTAATATTAAGAAAGAAAGTAAGATTTTTAAAGGCATAGAAAATAATTCTCACATGTACTTCGTTCACAGTTATGAATTTGTACCTGAGGATAAATCTGTAATTTCAGCAACAACTGATTACTCATCTAATGTTGTTTGTGCTGCAGAAAAAGAAAATATATTTGGAACCCAATTTCACCCTGAAAAGAGTGATAAAATAGGATTAAAAATAATAGATAACTTTATAAATTTATAAAATGAAAAAAATAGTAATTACTTTATTTTTAAATTTCTTTCTTTTTAACTTAGCATCTGGAAAAATTCTTAATGTGGAAAATAAAGTACTGCTAGATGTGCCATCAAGCCATAATTTTATTAAATATCGCGAAGAAGAAGTAGTAGATGCCTTTAGTGATCTTATTGATACTTATGAAGATTTAAAAATTGACGCTTACGTAGTAGGTCCATCAAAATACATAGAACTTGAGAGAGCAATTTTAGATGGAGAAGACCCAATGGAAAATAAGTATGTTAAATCAATAGTTAAAAAGTTAGAGAAAAAAAATTTTCAAAATGAAGTTAAAGCTATGAATTGGATGACATCAGAAGCAAAAAAAATAATGAGAAAAGAAAAAGTTGATTTTATCACATATGTAATGGTTTTTAGTAAAAATTTAAAAGATTTATTAATTGAGGGAGATGAATTTGATGATATAGCATTGGAGCTTTATTCAATGAATAATTCTGAATTATTAGAAAAAACAAAAGAACTAAAGAAAATAATTTCCTCGTTGGATGGTGCAAATAGTAAAACCTATTATTTTGGTGCTGCCTCTATTGAATATAGTAAATTAAAATTAAAAAAAAACGAATACGATCAGTTAATTTTAAAAGGTCCTAGCAAAGTAACCTATGCTGTTAATGATACTTTGACGTTAAAGGCTAGTACAAATATTTTGCTTGGTTCTCATGTTGATAAAACTTATTTACTTTTTTCAGTATGTTATGTTGATTGTACAAAATTTAATAGCAAGTTTAACAAATTGATTAAACCAATATTTACAACAAGCTCAAAAAAAACAAATGAAATCGGAATTTCTTCAGACACTAACTTGGTGGATCAGATCAAATCACTAAGTGACTTATATAAATCTGGAGTTTTGACAGAGGAAGAGTTTAAAAAAGCTAAGAAGAAAATTCTAAATTAATGAAAGTTTTTCCAGCTATAGACATTAAAGATAGAAAATGTGTGAGGTTAATCAAAGGGGATTTTGATAACAAAACTGAATATGACATATCTCCAGTTGACCAAGCTGGTAAGTATAAAGATCACGGTTTTAAAAATTTGCACATAGTTGATTTAGACGGAGCGTTAACAGGAGAGACTGTAAACATTGATATAATTGAGGAAATTGTTGGTAAATTTGATCTTAAAATTGAAATAGGTGGAGGCGTAAGAAACTTTGAAAGTATCAAAAAATATACTGACGCTGGAGTTGAGAAAGTAATTTTAGGAAGTGCTGCAATAAAAGATAAAAATTTTTTAAAAGAAGCTTGTAAAAAATTTCCAGATAAAATTGCTTTAGGTCTAGATGCTAAAGACGGATATTTATCCGTATCTGGCTGGAAAGAAAATTCTAATTTAAAAACCTTAGAATTTTTAAAAGAGGTAAATGAGTATGGTGCTAGCAGATTAATTTATACAGATATAAATAGAGATGGAATGAAGTTAAGCCCAAACTTTCAAGAAACAGAGAATGTAGCTAATATTTCAAACTGTCCAGTAATTATATCTGGAGGTGTTTCATCAATAGATGATATTAAAAAGGCTAAAGAATTAGGAAATAAAAATATTGAAGGAATTATTGTTGGTAAAGCCATATACGATGGTGATATTAAATTAGATGAACTTGCAAAAGAGATAGATGCTTAAAAATAGAATAATACCCTGTTTAGATGTTAAAAATGGAAGAGTTAAAGGTATTAACTTTGTAGATTTACAAGATGCAGGTGACCCAGTTGAACAGGCTAAAATTTATAGTGATGGTGGTGCAGATGAAATTTGTTTTTTAGACATCACCGCTTCAAATGAAAATAGAGATACAATTTATGAAGTTGTAAAAGATACTTCAAAAAAATGTTTTGTACCTTTAACAGTTGGTGGTGGAGTTAGAAGTGTGGATGATATCAGTAAACTATTAAATTGTGGTGCTGATAAAGTTTCAATTAATACAGCTGCAGTTCAAAATCCTGATGTTGTAGTCCAAAGCTCAAAAAAATTTGGCTCTCAGTGCATTGTTGTTGCAATCGATGCTAAAAAAAATGCTGAGAAATGGGAAGTATTTACTCACGGAGGTAGAAATAATACCAGAATTGATGCATTAGAATTTGCAAAGAAGATGGAGGATAGTGGTGCAGGTGAGTTGTTAGTTACCTCAATGGACAGAGATGGTACCCAGGTAGGCTATGACATTGATCTTATGTCTAAAATTTCTTCAATGGTAAACATACCTACGATAGCATCAGGGGGAGTTGGTGATCTTGATCACTTAGCCGATGGCATCATATTAGGCAATGCTAGTGCGGTTTTAGCAGCATCTATATTTCACTATGGTAAATATTCTGTCAAAGAAGCTAAAGAATATTTGGACTCAAAAGGAATACCTGTTAGGATTTGAGATGCTAAATACCCTTGAAAGCCTATTTAAACTTGCAAGAGAAAGAAAATCTTCACCAGTTGATGGTTCATATACTAATAAACTTCTTAGTGATAAATCTTTAAGCAAAGCTAAAGTTTTAGAAGAAATAAATGAATTGATAGAGGCAGTTGAAGAAGATACAAATAAAATTCATGAAGCTGCAGATGTGTTTTATCATCTAGCCATGTACCTTGAGGCAAATAATATTAAGATTGAAGATGTAATGAGTGAATTAGAAAAAAGAAAAAAATGAGCCATAAATTTTATAAACCTGCAAGATCAAGATTACAAAGAAGTGAATTAGCAGTTCCAGGTTCATCACCTAAAATGTTTGAGAAAGCTCTTAGTTCTGCAGCAGATTATGTTTTTTTAGATTTAGAAGATGCAGTTTCTCCCAATGATAAAATTACTGCTAGAGGAAATGT
Organism: Pelagibacterales bacterium SAG-MED23; assembly: GCA_014653935.1. The sequence continues at coordinate 11,843 of JACWDU010000007.1, forward strand.
TATTAAATCTTTAAATGAAATGGACTGGAGAGGTAGTGGTAAAACTATTTCAGTCCGAATAAATAGTTTAGATACCCATTACATGTATTCAGATTTAATTGAAATAGTTGAGCAAGCTGGAGAAAATGTAGATACAATTTTAGTTCCTAAAGCAGGAACTGCAAGTGATGTTTATATGGTTGATTGTTTATTAACTCAAATTGAAACAAATAAAAAATTAAAAAATAAAATTGGAATTGAGTGTTTAATTGAAACTGCATTAGGAATGTCAAATATTAAAGAAATTGCAACTTCAAGTGAAAGATTAGAGGCATTACATTTTGGTGTTGCGGACTATGCTGCTAGTTTAAGAGCGAGAACCACTGTTATAGGCGGTCTTAATGAAAACTATCCAGGAGACCAGTGGCATCATGGTTTATCTGAACTAGTTATGACTTGTAGAGCATATGGAATAAGAGCAATTGATGGACCGTTTGGAGATTTTAATGATCCAGATGCTTATACAGCAGCCGCTAAAAGAGGTGCTGCAATTGGAATTGAGGGTAAATGGGCAATACATCCTTCACAGATCGAATTAGCAAATAATGTGTTCTCTCCTCCTGAAGCTGAGGTTACTAAGGCTAAGAGGATCTTAGAAGAGTTAGAAAAGGCTGCAAAAGAGGGCAAAGGAGCTGCTCAGCTTGATGGCAGGATGATAGATGCTGCATCAGCTAGAATGGCTGAAAACATTGTAAATATAGACAAGTTAATCCATAATAAATAAATAAAATTATGGACATTCACGAATATCAGGCAAAAAAAATACTTTCAAACTTCGGAGTAACAATTCCTAGAGGTGGAATTGTTTATAGCCCTGAGAATGCTGAGAACAAAGCAAGAGAAATAGGTGGATCAAGATGGGTTGTTAAAGCTCAAATTCATTCTGGTGCAAGAGGAAAAGCTGGAGGGATAATTGTTTGTAATACCCCATTAGAAGTTGCACAAGCAACCGACAAATTATTAGGAAAAAAATTAGTTACAAATCAAACAGGACCTGAAGGAAAAATTGTAAACAGAATTTATATTGAAGAAGCTACAGATATTGAAAAGGAATTATATTTAGGATTGGTTTTTGATAGAAGCTCAGAAAGTATTATGGTTGTTGCATCGACAGAAGGTGGAATGAGTGTTGAAGAAATTTCAAAGGAAAAACCAGAAACAATTATTAGATCAAAAATTGAAGTTGCAGTTGGAATGCAAAATTTCCAAGCTAGAGAATTAGCATTTGGTCTTGGTATAGAGCCAGACTTAATTAGAAGAGCTTCTGATACTATTATTGGATGTTACAAAGCTTTTAGTGAATTAGATGCAACAATGGTTGAAGTAAATCCATTGGTCATTTCAAAACAAAAACAAATTTTAGCATTAGACTGTAAAATGAGTTTTGATAACAACGCAATGTTTAGAAGAAGTCAGGTTTCTGAACTAAGAGATAAGACACAAGAAGATCCAAAAGAAATTTTTGCATCCGATAGAGGTTTAAACTATGTCAGTTTAGATGGAAATATAGGCAACATTATTAATGGTGCTGGTCTAGCGATGGCATCTATGGACATGATAAAATTAGCTGGAGGAGCTCCTGCAAATTTTTTAGATGTCGGAGGTGGAGCAACACCAGAAAAAATAGTCAAGGCCTTTAAATTAGTTACGATGGATGAAAAAGTTAAAGTAATTCTTGTAAATATTTTTGCTGGTATCAATAGATGTGATTGGGTTGCAGAAGGAATTGTAGATGCATTAAAAAAAATTGAAATTAAAGTTCCAATAGTTATTCGTTTAGCAGGTACTAATGTCGAAAAAGGGAATAAAATCTTAAAAGAGAGTAAAATAAATTATATAGAGGCAAATACTTTGGAGGATGCAGCAAATAAAGCAGTTGCAGCACTAAATAAATAAACCATGACTGTACTCGTAGACAAAAATAGTAAGATAATTATTCAAGGGTTTACCGGTAAAATGGGCTCTTTTCATGCAGATGAGATGATAAAATATGGCTCAAATGTAGTTGGTGGAGTAACCCCAGGAAAAGGAGGCTCAAAACATTTAAATTTACCTGTCTTTAATACAGTAAAAGATGCTGTGAATGAAACAGGAGCTGACGCTTCAATTTTATTCGTACCCCCAGCTTTTGCAGCAGATTCTGCAATGGAAGCGGCTGATGCTGGAATTAAAATATGCGTAGCAATTGTTGATGGAATACCTTCACACGACATGATTAGAATTAAAAGGTATATGAGAAGATACACTAAAAGTTCTAAAATGACTTTGGTTGGACCAAACTGTGCTGGAATTATAAGCCCTGGAAAATCAATGTTAGGAATTATGCCAGGTCATATTTATAAAGAAGGAAGAGTTGGAATTATTAGTAGATCAGGAACATTGGGTTATGAAGCTGCTCAGCAACTTAAAAATTTGAACATTGGCGTTTCAACAAGCGTAGGTATTGGTGGTGATCCAATAAACGGAAGCTCATTTAGAGATATTATAGAAAAGTTTGAAACAGATGATGAAACAGATGCAATTTTAATGATTGGAGAAATTGGAGGACCACAAGAAGTGGCAGCTGGAGAATTTGCAAAAGAAAATATGAAGAAACCAGTAATTGCATATATTGCTGGGTTGACTGCTCCAAAAGGAAGAGTAATGGGTCATGCAGGTGCAATAGTTTCAGCTTATGGAGAGAGTGCAATTGAAAAAGTTGAAATTTTAAAAGAATGTGGAATTACAATTTCTAAAAATCCATCTGTTATGGGAGACACAGTTAAATCAGTTTTAGAAAAAATGTAGTCATGAGTTATGATGATAATAACATATTTGCAAAAATATTAAGAAATGAAATACCTTGTAATAAAATTTATGAGGATGAGTTTGTTTTATCCTTTCATGATATAAACCCTCAAAAAAAAATTCATGCTTTAGTAATTCCAAAAGGAAAATATGTTGACTTAGATGACTTTAGTCAAAATGCATCTCCTGAAGAAATGGTTGGATTGCTTAAGGGCATAAATATTGTAGCAAATAAACTAAATATTTCTGTTGATACAGGTAAGGGATATAGAGCCTTAGCAAATGTAAGCGATGACGGCGGACAAGAAGTTCCACATTTGCATTTTCATTTGTTTGGTGGAGAGAAAATTGGTAAAATGGTCTCGTGAAAGTTAACGTAGACAGAAGTTTCTTAGAAATAAATTCAATAAGAGATCTAAACTGTTCAAAAAGTCCAGGATCAAACTTTAAAATCAGTGAAGTAGATCCACCAGACTTCCAACTAAACAAGTTTTTTTATAAACAAATTGGAAGAAAGCATAGATGGATAGACAGATTATCTTGGGGAGATAAAAAATGGATTGAGTATGTTGAAAACTCAAGAATAAAAACCTTTATTTTAAAGAATAATAACAACCTAGTTGGATATTATGAGACTATCCGAGATCTCGACCATAATCATTCCGAAATCGCATATTTTGGTATCCTAGAAGAATATTTTGGAAAAAAATGTGGTGGCTACCTTCTCTCTGAGGCCATTAAGAAGTTATTTGAAGAAGGAATGTCAAGAGTTTGGCTACACACTTGTTCACTGGACCATGAAAATGCAATTAAAAATTATTTAGCTAGAGGAATGCAGATATTCAAATCTGAAAAGATAAATATTGATCTTAATTAGTATATTTTTGTATTGAAAATGTTTTTTCTTCAACTTCAATATTAATATTAATATCACTTAAAAAAGTCTGTATTAGATTTTGATAGATGTCTTTAGTTTCCCAACCTATTAAATCTAAACTTTCTTTATCAAAAAAAACCTTAATTAAATTTTTTTCATATTCAAAATTAAAGACATAATAAAAAGGATAGTTCTTATCATCTTCTACCTTATTCATTTTTGAAATTAAAAATTTTTTATCAAGTATAAAATTTAAGGGTGTTTTATCTATTGGGTATCTATAGTAATTTTTGATTTTATCTGAATTAATAATTAGAGATTCACCATTTGAAACTAGTATTTTGTTATATATATCATAATATTGACAAAAAATTTTTTTGGGGTATAAAATTATACATTCTCCTTTCTCAGTATTGTTATTATCTATTCTTTGAGTAAATTTAAATTTTAATGAATTTATGTTTTCTAAGTGATTTATAATTTTTTGGTTTGCAGAACTGTTTGCATTTAAATTAAAAAATAACATGAAAAAGATAATTAAATATTTTTTCATTTGAGAACTTCTCTTTTACCAACGTGATTTGCTTTACTTACTTCTCCATTTGCTTCCATTTGATCAACTATTCTAGCTGCTCTATTGTAACCAATTTGTAATTTTCTTTGTAAAAAAGATGTTGATGCTTTTCTTTCAGATTTGACTATTTCAAGAGCTGTACTATACAATTCATCTAAGTTTTCATCATCCTTTGAGTCTTTATTGCTTTCTTTTTCATCTGCAAAATTGAGAATTTCATCTACATAATTTGGTTCAGCTTGATTTCTTAAAAAATTATTAATCTTCTCAATTTCTCCTTCTGATACAAATGGTGCATGGATTCTTGTCACTTTATTAGCTGAGGTCATATAAAGCATGTCTCCTTTCCCCAGCAATTGCTCAGCTCCTTGCTCACCAAGAATTGTTCTACTATCTATTTTAGAGGTAACTTGAAATGATATTCTAGTCGGAAAGTTAGCCTTTATTGTTCCTGTAATTACGTCAACACTTGGTCTCTGTGTTGCCATTATAATATGAATCCCTGCTGCTCTGGCCATTTGGGAAAGCTTTTGAATATAATTCTCTATATCTTTTCCAGCAACCAGCATTAAATCTGACATTTCATCAACGATTACAACGATATAAGGCATAGAGATCTTGTGTTTTTCGTTGTAGCCATCAATATTTCTAACCCCAACTTTGGTCATTAATTTGTATCTATTTTCCATTTCTTTAACAACCCAACCTAAAACTGAGGCAGCTCTTTTTGCTTCTGTAATAACTGGACATAACAAATGTGGAATTCCTTCATATGTTGATAATTCTAACATTTTAGGATCGATCAATATAAATTTACATTTTTCTGGAGAGTGCTTGTATAAAAGAGATAAAATAATTGTATTAATACAAACTGATTTACCAGAACCAGTTGTGCCAGCTATAAGCAAATGAGGCATACTACTTAAATCACTAGTTATCGGCAATCCAGAGATACTTTTACCAAGAGCAATAGGAAGTTTTATGTCTTTCTTTTTATAACTAGGATTAGAAATTATTTCACTCAAGAATACATTTTCTCTTTGTGGTTTAGGTAATTCAATTCCTATAGTACTACTTCCAGGAATTGTTGCAATTCTTGCAGATTCTGAGCTAGTATTTCTAGCAATATCCTCAGAAAGATTAATTATTTTTGATACTTTAACACCAGGAGCCGGTTCGAATTCATACAAAGTAACAACAGGTCCTTGGCTTACTTTTTTAACTTCGCCCTCTACTCCAAAATCTAATAAAATTTTTTCTAAGATTTTTTCATCAATTTTATTTTCTGACGAATCTTTGTTCTTTTTTGAGGGATTTTTTAAAAAGTCTAAGGAAGGTAATTTATATTTAACAACTTTTTTATCTGAGTGTATTATATTTTTATCAAATGAGAAATTTTCTTGGACTCTAGTTTCATTGTTAATATATTCAGGTTCATCTAATATATTTTCGTTATAATTTTCAATAACACTTTTAGTTGGTATTTTTTTTGATTTAGAGAAAATTGTAAACATAAATTTAAAATATCTAAGTTTAAAATTAAAACTTAAAAGAAAAAAAATTATTATCAAAATAATTAAAACTACATAACTAATTTGATTATTTAGGTTTATTAAATTTATTAAGAAAGTCTCTTCAAATAAATTTCCCAAAAAACCATTATTTCCATTAATTGTAAGCCAGTATGATTCAGTATGGAAAACTGTAAAGAATAAGGCTCCTGTAATTGAATATAGAATTATAAAAAATAAACTTTCAATAATATGTAAAATTTTTTTATCAATTATTACTGATAGAGATATAAGAAAAAAAGAAATTGGTACTAATAATGAGATTAAACCAGTTGATTGAAATAAAATATCAGAGACATGACTTCCTTTTGCCCCTAATAAATTCTTAATTTCTGCATTCTGTGGAAAAATAAAGTTAGGATCTTCAGGAGAGTAGCTAATTAATGATGCTAGGAGTAAAATAGAAAAACAAAGTAAGGCTAAACCTATTAGTTCAGACAATCTTTTAAAGAGAAAACTAGTTGTTTTATCTACCAAATATTTAATTTTCATTTTATAATTAATGATTTGTCACTTTGTATCATTTAATTTTTGTTGATAAAATTAAATAATATTATGAATATTTGTCTTTTAGGAAAGAATTTAACAAATCTAGTTTTGGCAAACATATTGCTGAAGAAAAAGATAAATGTTGATATTATCTCACAAGTCAAACCATTACTATTAACAAATACCGTTAGAACAATTGCTATCTCAAATGAAAATTACAACTTTTTAAATGAGAATATAAAAGGGGTTTCTAATTTGGGATGGCCAACTGAAAAAATTAAAATTTATTCTGATAAAAATAAATTTTTAGAGTTATTTGAATTTAAAAATAAAAATCAAAAAAAATTTTTATTTATTAAAATATAGTGAATTATATAGTTTAATGAAAAAAAATAAATTTTTAAAATTTATTAAACTTAAAAATTATAATTTAGATGTTATAAAAAATAGAAATTATGACTTAATTATTAATTCTGAACAAAATAATCCAATAACAAAAAAATATTTCCAAAAAAAAATAGAAAAAAATTATAAATCCTTTGCTCACACAGCAATAATAGATCATAAAAATATAAATAATAAAATTGCTAGCCAAATTTTTACAAAAAATGGGCCTTTAGCATTTCTTCCTTTGTCTAATTACCAAACTTCAATTGTATTCTCAAATAATTCAACAAAATTAATGGATAAATTAAGTCTTCTTAAAATTATTAATAAATACAATAATCGATATAAGATAACCAAAATAAGTGAAATTGAAACTGTCGGTATAAAGTTCCTAGTACTTAGAGACTACATTTTTAAAAATATTTTATCTTTTGGAGAATTGATACATAAAGTTCATCCGTTAGCAGGACAAGGCTTTAATATGACTATTAGAGACATTAAATCTCTATGTAATATTTTAGATGAAAATATTAAATTAGGTATTAACGACGGACAAACAATTGCCCGAAAATTTGAAGAAAAAAATAAGCATATAAATTTTATCTATGGATTAGGAATAGACACAATAAATACCTTTTTCACACTTGATAGTAAGTTAAAAAATAATTTATCAGAACCTATATTTAAACTTTTAAAAGGTAATAAATTTTTGAACAAATATGCAACTTTTTTGTCTAATTAAATTGTGTTATTATTGTAATGTTTTGTTATTAAAATTATCTAAAATATAAGTATTTAGAATTTCTTCTAACTTTTCTTTTCTTATATTTAAATCTTTGCTTTCAAGTAAAACTTGTTTCTCCTCTAATGAAAATGGCGATGCCATTGATAAAGTATTTATAGTTTTATCCAAACTTTGCTTTTCTATCTCTTTCCAATTAATTTCGTAACCTTGCTTTTTAAACAGACCTTTAAGATTTTGAAATATTAACTTTAGATCTGAGAATTTTATTTCATCTGACTTTTCGTTTAAATCATTAAAAAAATCTTCATATTCAACTTCGCATTCTCTATATAAGTTATGATTATTTACTTCTTCCATGATCTTAAATCTACATATGCCATTCAAAATTATTAAATATCTACCATCATCTGTTTCGTTAAAGCTTGTTATTTTTCCAACACATCCCACATTGTGTAAATCAGGCTTTTTTAATTCACCAGTTTTCTTAGGCTGAATCATCCCTATCATGCGGTCACTTTTCATACTTTTATCTATCATTTGAATATATCGAGGTTCAAAAATATTTAATGGCACAGTTGTACGTGGAAATATAATAAAATTAGATAAAGGAAAAACTGGTAAAATTTTTGGAAGATCTTCTTTTTTCATAATAATTAAAATATAACAGATAATATATGAATTCAAATATTTTTGATGAAAAAAAAATTAAAATTTTGGAGCTCTTTAAGAAAAAAAAATTTCAGGAAGCAATTGACGCAGGAAATAAACTTCTAAGAGAGAAAAATGATGATACGCAATTAATTAATTTATTAGTTACAGCCTCAATTAATCTTCAAAAATTTACAGATGCAGAAAAGTATATTAAAGAGTTGTTAAATCTTAAAAAAACTGATCAAATATTTAACATCTGTGGAAATATTCAAAAAAAATTAAAAAAATATAATCAAGCAATCATATCATATGAGAAAGCAATTTCATTAAACCCAAATTTCTCAGAGGCCTATAATAATCTTGGTAACACAAAAAAAATTATTAATGAAAGAGAGCAAGCAGTTAGTTGCTATAAAAAAGCTGTTGATTTAAAAGCAGATAATTTCCAAGCACTTTTTAATTTATCAAACATATATAAAGAAGATAATAATTATAAAGATTTGATTGGTGTCTACGATAAGATTTTAGATTTAGATAAAAATAACATAAAAACACTTTATAACCTTGGTTCTGCACACCTTTTTTTGGGAAATATATCTAAAGGAAAAGAATATTTTAAAAGAGTATTTGAAATTGATAAATCTCATATCCCAAGT
>JACWDU010000070.1 GCA_014653935.1 Pelagibacterales bacterium SAG-MED23
CATTAATGGGTTTTACAAAAGCATATAACGCTGCAAAAAAAAGCTGTACTTAAATGAAAAAACAAAAGAAGATTGTGCTCGCCTATTCAGGTGGTTTGGATACATCTATCATTCTTAAATGGCTTCAAGAAAATTATGATGCTGAAATAATAGCCTACACTGCTGATGTTGGGCAGGAGATGGATAGAAAAAAAATTATAAAGAATGCAAAAAAGTTAGGTGTTAAAAAAATTATTATCCAAGATCTAAAAAATATTTTTGTTAAAGATTACGTCTACCCAATGATAAGAGGCCATGCTCTTTATGAGGGTGTTTATTTGTTAGGCACATCAATTGCAAGACCACTTATTGCAAAGGACCAAGTTAGAGTTGCAAAGAAATTTAATGCTTATGCTGTTTCCCATGGCTCAACAGGAAAAGGAAATGATCAGGTGAGATTTGAACTTGGATATCATTACTTTGGTCCTAAAATTAAAATAATTGCTCCATGGAGAATATGGAAATTAAAATCGAGAACAGATCTTATTAATTATGCAAAAGAAAATGGAATACCGATCCCTAAGGATAAAAAGGGAGCACCACCGTTCTCAGTGGATGATAATTTATTCCATACCTCAACTGAGGGTAAAGTTTTAGAAAATCCAAAAAATTCTGCACCTGAATTTATATTTCAAAGAACAACTTCACCTGAAATAGCCCCAGATAAAGCAAGTTTTATAACAATTAATTATAAAAACGGCGATCCAGTTGGTCTAAATGGGGAAAAATTATCTCCAGCAAAAGTTTTGGATAAGCTTAATCAATTAGCGGGTAAAAATGGAATAGGTAGAGTAGATTTAGTTGAAAATAGATTTATTGGTATCAAATCGAGAGGAGTTTATGAAACACCAGGTGGGACTTTATTACTAACAGCTCATAGAGCAATTGAGTCTGTAACTCTAGATAAAGATACAATGCACAAAAAAGATGAAGTTATGCCAAGATATGCAGAACTTGTTTACAATGGTTATT
>JACWDU010000071.1 GCA_014653935.1 Pelagibacterales bacterium SAG-MED23
ATAATAAGCTGTTAAATTAAATGCTTCTTGAGATAGTTTCTTTCTAAATTCCAGACTAGTCGAACCTTTATTTTGCTCTAAATTCATTATAAATTCTCTGTACTGAAGTGGGGAAGTTAGGACAGTCGTATCCTTGTAATTTTTAGCAGTTGCTCTGACAAGAGTTGGACCTCCAATATCTATATTTTCAATAAGTCTTTTATGATTTTTTGTATCTTTTAGTGTTTTCTCAAAAGGATAAAAATTAACTATAACTAGGTCTATTTCATGATAATTATTTTCTTCCAGTTCTCTTTGGTGTTTTTTGCTATCTCTTTTACTTAAAATACCAGCGTATATCTTTGGATGAAGAGTTTTAACTCTACCATCTAAAATTTCATTCGAATTTGTATACTTTGAAATTTCATCGCACTTATAGCCCAATCTCTTTATTTCTCTTGATGTCCCACCAGAGCATATTATTTAATGGAAACAATAATTCTAATAATAAAGACTTTGATAAGTATTTGGCACTTTTTAGATATAATTTTAAAAATGATAAATTTGACATATCTGGCTATACAATTTTAAAAAATAAAAATGTAGTTCTTGCTATAGATACTGGAGGTAATCCAGCCAAAGGTTACTCTGAAAACTATCAAAGTGGACCATTATCATTTGAATTTTTTTATAAAGAAAAAAACTCATTACAAACTCTGGTTATTTTCAAGATCATAATCATCAGCTAAATTCTATTTCAAAATCGACTGCGACTCACTCAACATTAATTTTAGATGACTCTTCAGCTTGTAGTTTTAATAAAAATAGCAAGGGACCAAGTATAGTTAATAAAGGGTTTAAAACTTTTGACAATCAAGTAATCTATGAAAAAAATTATTGGAGTCTTAAATGCTCTCATGATGGATATTTATCAAGATACGGTGTAATTCACCAAAGAAACTTGGAATTTAATTCCAATAAAAATATTCTTTTTGGAAAAGAAAAAATTATAAAGAAAAAAAATTTTA
>JACWDU010000008.1 GCA_014653935.1 Pelagibacterales bacterium SAG-MED23
GAAAAAAAAAAAAATAAAGAAAATTCCAATAAAAAATAAAAAAAAAGCTACACCTAAAAATAAGAAAAAAGTTAATAAACCAAAGATAATTTTAAAAGTAAAAAAAACTAAAGTAAAAAATAAAAAAAAAAAAAAGAAATCAAAGAAAATTTTTAAAGTAAAAAAGACTAAATCAAAAAAAAAAAAAATTCTAAAGAAAGTAATTAAAAATAATTTAATCACAAAATCTGTAAGAGTTGAAGAAAAAATAAAATCTAAGTTAAATGTTAAAGTAAAATTTGATATTTTTGCTTTAGATAGAGGTATTTCAAAATTTTTCAATTCTATAGAAGGAAAAATAAATGAATTCAAATCCCAAAGAAAAGATGAAAAACGAAGATTAAAATTAATAGATATTGAAAAAAAGGATAAAGAAAAGTTAAAAATAAAAAATAAAAAAATATTAGATGAAGAGCGTAGACTTAAATTTAAAGAACAAGAGTTAAAAGAAGAAGAAAGAATAGAAAGACTAAGATCAAAAGATCTAAAATTATTTTTACGAAAAGAACAAGCTCTTTTAAGAAAAGAACAATCAGAAAGACAGAAGAAGTTTTTACAAGAATTAAGAATTCAAAAGCAAATTGAAAGGTTTAGAATAAGAGAAGTCAAAGAATTGGAAAAACTAGAGAGAATTTCCTTAAAAGAAAAAAGAGACGATTATGGTGCGCTTCAACAGAGGATAGAAAACTTAAAAAATAAATATAGATTAATAAGAGACCAAAAAATAAGAGAAAGAGTAGAGGCGCTTGGAGTTAAAACAGATGAAGCTGACGATAGATCTGCTCTCTTACAGAAAGAGCGGGAATATAATTTAGCTAGGCAGAAAATTGAATTTGCTTTAGAGAGTTTTTATAGAAGTGCTAACAGTTTAGTCTTTCAATTAAACAAAAGATATATCACCAGACATATGTCTATCTTTAGATGTATAGACAAAAGGTTTGAGACTGGAGAAATCTTTATTAAATGGGACGAGTCCGCAGATGATGAGTGGCTAATTCTAATCTATATAAAGGACAATTCACCTGATAAAGGAATAATAATAGAAGATAAGACAAATGAAGAAAAAAATATGTCTCATGAGTTTAAGCCAAATGAAATTTTCAAGGCCTCAGATCTAATGGTAGACTCTTTAACCCAACTTATTTCAAAAAAAAGACAAAAACAGCAGAAAAATTAATATTTATTCGTTCACGTAAACAGAAACTCCTCTTGAATTTATGTCTACGTCAAATTTCTTATGCAGAGGAGGAAAAGCTCTTTGAGAACAATCTAACCTGTCACATGTTCTGCAAGATACACCTATGGGTAATTCTGATTTTTTATCACCGAGATCTAAGTTTTCTGTATAAACAAATTCTTTTGCATATTTTGCCTCACAACCTAGACCTATGGATAGCATACTTTTTTTTTGTCCATATCGTCCAACACCTTTTTCAACAGTTTTAGCAATGCAAACATACTTTTCACCATTTGTCATTTTACTAACTGCAGCTTGAATTACACCTGGTCTGGAAAAAGCAGAATAAACATTCCATCTTGGACAAGCTCCTCCATATCTAGGTATTTCTATACCTGATAATGAAAATCTTTTAGAAATATTTCCTGCAACATCTACTCTTAAAAAGTGAAAAGGTATTCCAGGAAGTTTTGGATCTTGCAAGCATGTTACTCTATGAGCAACCTGTTCAAACGAAGTTGCAAAAGTATTTTGTAAAAGTTCTAAATCATATTTTAATTCTTTACATTCTTTATGAAAAAGAGAGTAAGGCATTAATATTGCAGCTCCACAATAATTTAAAAGTGCAACTCTTGTTAACTTTTTAGATTCATCTGTTGGAAAATTAAATGTTGCAAGATATTCATCAATTTTTTTTGATGCTCCCTCCTGGGAAATTTGTGCTGCAGCAAAAAGTTTTTTTGTCTCAAGTGAAAGATAATCAGATAAAAATAATTCTTTATCTTTTACCTTATAAATTTTTGAGAATGGTTTTCCTTCTTTAGGTATTACATCTTTTACAGTTATACCATATTCATCTTTTAAAAACTCGCATAGAGCAATATATCTTGTTCTGTTATTTTGCTTAACTTGATCAAAAATTCCGTTAGCAAATTCTTCTAATTTTGGAAAAAAATTTTTATTTTCTTGTAAAAAGTCAGAAATTACCTCCCCAGGGAAGGCATTTTTTCTTCCATCAATAATTTTACCTGAAATATTTTCCAACTTGTTAAAAATATCATGATCTTTTTGTTTAAAGTTATCACCCAGTTTAATTAAAGCTTTAGCAATTTTTGGGTTGGTATTAACTAAATCTTTTACTTCAGGGCCCAAGATATCTAAATCCTCAAAAAGCTCATCACCTAATAATTCAGATATATTGTTTTCTAGATTTATATCTGTTTTACTCGTGAGATCTGAAAGCTCTATTTTAAGTTTATCACAAACCCTTAATAGCAAGTCTCCATCTATTTTTCTTTTTCCACTCTCAATTAAATTTAAATAGCTAGGAGAAATTGACATTTCCTCGGCTAGTTTGTTAGCTTGTATACCTAACTGCCTTCTAAATGCCTTGATTTTTGGACCAATTTTTGTATCTATTTGACTCATTTTACTATTTGTAAATTTTGTAAATTTAAATTTACACAAAATTATTCAATTTTACAAGTAAAATGAAATTAGTTGTAGCATTTGTAAATATTGTAAATTATAAGATTGTTATGGAAAAAAACAAAATTAATAACATTGAGACTAGCTACCAAGTTACTAATAAAGAAGAACATTCTGAGCATAAATCTAAAGGTATTTACATTAGAGACGATCATTGCGATTGGGGATCAAGCGGAATGAACGAATTTACAGAAGAATACAGTTCAAAATAGTAAATAAGTTAATTCTAGTCATTTTATCACAAAGAGAGGGGTTTTAAGTGTCAGCTGAGAATATTTCATACGATTTACAGAGATTTGCAGGAATTAAAAGAGATTATACACCAGAAGAAGTTGAGAGATTAAGAGGATCTATCAAAATTGAGTATTCGATGTGTAAAATGCAGTCTCAAAAATTATGGAAACTTCTTAATTCAGAGCCTTATGTTAACACCTTAGGTTCTCTTTCAGGAAATCATGCAGTTCAACACGCTAAAGCTGGACTAAAAGCAATTTATTTAAGTGGATGGCAAGTAGCAGCTGATGCTAACAGTGCTGGAGAAATGTATCCAGATCAATCTTTATACCCATACGATAGTGCACCAAAATTAGTTGAAACAATGAATAATTCCTTAACTAGAGCAGATCAAATTCAGCATATGGAAATTATTGATGGAGATATGGATAAAAGTAAAAGAACTGATTACATGTTACCGATCATAGCAGATGGTGAGGCTGGATTTGGTGGACCACTCAATGTTTTTGAATTAACTAAAAAATTTATTAGAGCAGGTGCTGCAGGAGTGCACTTTGAAGATCAGTTAGCTAGTGAAAAAAAATGTGGTCATATGGGCGGAAAAGTTTTGGTTCCAACTGGAACAATGGTAAGAAATCTTAAGGCTGCAAGATTGGCAGCTGATATAGCAGATGTTCCATTAATAATTTTAGCTAGAACAGATGCAAATGCTGCAAAACTAATTACAAATGATTTTGATGAAAATGATAAGTCATTTCTAACTGGTGAAAGATCTCCAGAAGGTTTTTTCTACGTAAAAGATGGAATAGACCAAGCAATTTCAAGAGGTCTTGCTTATGCACCTTATGCAGATTTAATCTGGTGTGAAACAGCAACGCCAAATTTAGAAGAGGCAAAAAAATTTGCTGATGCCATCCATGCTAAGTTTCCAGGAAAAATGTTAGCATACAATTGTTCACCTTCATTTAACTGGAAGAAACATTTATCAGATGACGAAATCGGATCTTTCCAAAGAAAAATTGGTGAGATGGGCTATAAGTTTCAATTTATTACTTTAGCTGGTTTCCATACACAAAATATTGCAATATTTGAATTAGCAGAAAAATATAAAAAAGAAGGAATGACAGCTTACTCAAAAATCCAAGAGAATGAATTTGCTAGAGAAAAAGATGGGTATACAAGTGTTAAACACCAAAGAGAAGTTGGGACATCTTATTTTGATGCTGTTTCAAATACTATTAGCTCAGGAAAAAGTTCAACTACTGCAATGGAAGGCTCAACTGAATCTGAGCAGTTTTAAATGGTAGGTTAATGTTTACTAGTGGACTTCTATTAATAGTAAGCTACTTTTTATTCAAATATTCAGTTCAGTGGATACAATATTATAATCAAACAGATCCAAGAATGCCTAACTCTATATGGCGTTATACTTGTGACTATAAAGTTGTAGGTATAAGAGATATTTGTGACCTAGATGATAAGCCATTTGTAAGACAAAGAAGGAAAAGAGATAAGATTGTTACTATTATGTATTTTATAGTAATACTTGCCTTTATATTTTCTATGTATTTTATGGCTAGTTTATTGGGATTTATTCTTTAATTTTTGAATTTGATCCCATGCAGAATTTACGGCTCTCATTTTAGCTTTGCTTTCATCTATGACCTCTTGTGGAACACCTTTGCTTAACAATAGATCCGGATGGTGCTCTTTGCTAAGTTTAATATAACGCTTTCTTATTGCTTCCAATGAATCATCAGGCTTACTCTCTAAAACAATATAAGGATTTAGTTTATCTGATGACTTTCTGCTTTCTTTAATCCCATTAATTTGGGTTTCATTTAAACCAAAAATTTTGGCTATATCTTCTATCATCATTAATTCATTATCACTTACGTGCCCGTCAGCTTCAGCTATATAAAAAAGTGTATTAATTACTTCCTCTAATACATTTATATTGCCTCTATAAACTTCAGCAATTTGTTTTGCATATGGTTCATATCCAGTGCTTTCCTCTTTAGCTTTATTGAAAATTTTACCAACCTGATCTAGTTCACTTTCAGGTATTTTTAATTTATCTTTCACAGCAATTAATTCTTCACGACTTACTTGTCCATCTGCTTTACTGAGCTTTGCTGATAAAACAATTAGAGATAGTGCAAAAATTTGTTGTGGTTGTGCAAATGATCTAAATCCACCGCCTGATCTGGCTCTTGACATTTTTCCACCAATCAAAGATCCTAAAAGCATACCGAAAGGCCCACCAATTGAAAAACCTAACATTCCACCAATTATGCTCCCCCATATTGCCATTACTCAAAACTCCTTAATCTATATTCCCAGTTACCCATTTTACTATAAGTTACTTTTAATATTAAATTATTTTTAGGATTATACCAAACATCAAATTCAAATTTTTTTTCATCAGAAAGATTTTCATCATTTGATTTAATATTAAAGTGTTCTGTTAAATATTCTTTACCATTAATAGTAATATTTTCATTTCCTATTAAATTAACTGTCTGTTTTTTGATGCTTCCAGATAAAGGACTGATTTGTTTGTCTGCTTTGAAAATTTTATGGTTCCACCAATTGCCAATTGTACAATCTAAACTAGCTTCACCTTTATATGATGACCCATCTATAATAAATTTATTTGAAGATTGATTATAATTTAAATTCACATATTTCTCTTTATCATTTTGAAAAGTGTTTGATTTAAAAAAAATTAATTTATCATCTTTGTACTTTTCTATTGTTTCACTTAATATTGAAAAAACTTTAACACCAAATAATTCCACTTTAAAATTAGTATAATTTTTTACTACAAATAAATCCTCATCATATTCAAAGAAGTAGTTGGTGCTACCAATTACTTCATTATTTCTTAGGACATCCATCTCAATTTTTTTAAGTCCTTTATAATGACTGCTATGTGCCATCGCTTGAGTGGCAAACATAATAATTATTGATACGAGTATAAATTGTTTCATTTTCATAGATTTTAGTTAAAGAAAGTATAAATAATAGTTAAATATATGTTCCTTACTATCAAAAATATTCCAAAAGTATCATGGAGTTCTCAAGAGACATTTAATTTAAAGCCAAAATTATCAACATTATTTTTCCTTTGTTTTGGGCTTATATTATTTGGTTTTGGTGAAGCATTAGTTGTTATTTCATTTATTGGCAACTCTCCATGGACTGTTATGGCTCAAGGAATTTCAATTAATTCAGGATTGTCCATTGGTATTGTCACTTTTATAGTAAGTGTTGCTGTCTTGTCATTATGGTTTTTTTTAAAACAAAAACCGGGTCTTGGCACCATATTCAATATTGTAATAATTGCAGCAATGTTAGACATAACAATTGCATTAATACCAACTCCTGAAACTTACATTATGAAATTATTAATGGCTGCAGCAGGTGTTATGATAGTTGGGGTGGGGAGTGGCATCTATTTAATTGCCAATCTAGGTCCAGGACCTAGGGATGGTTTGATGACTGGTTTACAAAAAAAAACTAATCTACCAATTGCTGCTGTTAGATCTTTTATTGAAATTTCTGTAGCTTCAGTTGGTTGGTATTTAGGAGGAACAATTGGAATAGGAACTTTAATGTTTGCTTTTGGAATCGGTCCCTGCATTGCTTTAAGTTTATATATTATAGATAAAATAATGAACTAAGTAGCAGTATTTTGTTTTTCGCTTCTTTTTCTTTCGTGAGGGTCCAGAATTGCTTTTCTAAGTCTGCAAGACTTGGGTGTAATTTCTAATGCCTCATCAGTATTAAGCATACTTAACTGTTCTGCAATCGACATTTGTCTTACCGGGGTTAGAACTATGTTTTCATCTGTGCCTTGTGTTCTCATATTCGTAAGTTTTTTGCCTTTCATGACATTAATTATCATATCACCAGGTTTTGGAGCCAAGCCCACAATCATTCCTGTATAAACTGGATCATTATGCGTAACAAACATTTCTCCTCTAGCTTGCAAATTAAAAATTGAAAATGCAACAGCTTTACCTTGATCCATAGAAATTAAAGCACCATTTCTTCTTCCCTCCATTTCTCCCTCAAAATCTCCATAAGAGTGAAAAATTCTATTAATAACTCCAGTCCCTTTGGTTAAAGTTAAAAATCTACTTGTGTATCCCATCAAACCTCTTGTTGGTGCTTGAAAAATAAGTCTTTTTTTATTTTTTCCAGTATCTTTTAGTTCAATTAATTTACCTTTTCTTCTATTCATAGAATCAATAATTCTTGATGAATATTCTTCATCCAAATCCATAGTTATTTCTTCAATTGGTTCTAACTTTTTTGAATTTTCATCAGTTTTAAATAAAACTTTTGGAGGACTGACAGTCATTTCAAAGCCTTCTCTCCTCATTTGTGTTAATAATATTTCAAGCATTAATTCTCCTCTTCCACTTATCTCAAATGCATCTTTATTTGAGTTTTCTGAGAAAGAAATTCCAACATTGTTTTGGGCTTCTAAAATTAAACGATCTCTAATTTGAGTGCTTGTTAATTTTTTACCCTCTGTTCCTGCTAATGGTGAACTATTTACCGTTATTTTTATGGACATTGTTGGAGGATCGATCGGTGTTGCCTCAATAGGTTCATTCACCTCTAAATCACAAATCGTATCTGCTACATTTGCTTTTTCTAGTCCTGCTATAACTACAATATCTCCAGCTTCCCCAACTTCAATTGGAACTTTTTTTGTGCCTTCATATCTAAAGATTTTTGTAAGTCTACCTTCATCTACTTTTTCACCTTTTAAATTGATTGCCTTAATTTGTTGATTTGCTTTCGCAGTTCCTTGTGAAATTCTTCCTACTAAACTTCTACCCAAAAAGTTGTCAGCATAAAGTAGCGTCGATAGCATCGCAAATGGTTTTGATCTATCAAATTGAGAGGGTTTAACGTGATCTAAAACCAAATCTAATAGTGGGTTAAGATTTTCTCTTGGCCCATCAATCTCCTTAGAAGCCCAACCAGATCTTCCACTTGCATATAATACTGGAAAATCTAATTGTTCCTCATTAGCGTCTAAACTAACAAATAAATCAAATGTCTCATTTAAAACTTCATCAGCCCTTTGATCACTTTTGTCTAATTTATTTATAACAACAATTGGTTTTAATCCTTGTTTTAGTGCTTTGCTCAATACAAATTTTGTTTGGGGCATGACACCCTCTGCAGAGTCCACCAATAACAATGCGCCATCAGCCAAACTTAAAACTCTTTCAACTTCTGCTGCAAAATCTCTGTGACCGGGAGTATCAATAATATTTATTCTAATATCTTTCCAATTGATTGAGGTCGGCTTAGCAAGAATTGTAATTCCTCTCTCTTTTTCTAGCTCTCCAGAGTCCATTAATCTTTCATCAACTACTTCGTTGTCTCTAAAAGAACCACTTTGTTTCATCAAATTATCAATCAGCGTTGTTTTTCCATGATCAACGTGAGCAATGATAGTGATGTTTCGAATATTGTTATTCATAATTGGGTTTCTTATACATCTAAACCTTGGATTGAAAACAAAAAAAAAGGGCAGAAGAATCTGCCCTTTTAAATTTTTTAATTATACTTACGGGGTTACATGCCCATGCCGCCCATGCCGCCCATGCCGCCCATTCCTCCTGGAGGCATTCCTCCAGCAGCAGCATCCTTCTCTTCGGGTTTATCAGCAACCATTGCTTCAGTTGTTACTAATAATCCAGAAATTGAAGCTGCATCTTGTAAAGCTGTTCTTACAACTTTAACAGGGTCAATAATTCCTTCTTTAAACATATCAACGTATTGTTCTGTTTGAGCGTCATAACCTTGAGAAGACTTATTAGCCTCCAAAAGTTTACCGACTATAACCGAACCGTCTACACCAGCATTTGTTGTTATTTGTCTTATGGGTGCTTCCAATGCACTTTTTACAATTGCAACACCTGCTTTTTGATCAGATCCTCTAACTTTTACTTTATCAAGCTCTTGTGAAGCATAAAGAAGTGCACAACCACCACCAACAACTATTCCTTCTTCAACAGCTGCTCTTGTGGCATTTAAAGCATCTTCAACTCTATCTTTTTTCTCTTTAACTTCTACTTCTGTAGCACCACCAACTTTGATTACTGCAACACCACCTGCTAATTTAGCAAGTCTTTCTTGAAGTTTTTCTTTATCGTAGTCTGATGAAGTTTCCTCAACTTGTTGTTTGATTTGATCACATCTTGCTTCTATGTCAGATTTTTTACCAGTACCACTTACAATTGTGCTGTTTTCTTTATCAACTTTTACTCTTTTAGCTGATCCAAGGTCATTAATTTTGACATTTTCTAATTTAATGCCAAGATCTTCAGAAATAACTTGTCCACCAGTTAAAATCGCAATGTCTTCAAGCATTGATTTTCTTCTATCACCAAAACCTGGAGCTTTAACTGCCACAACTTTAAGTCCACCTCTTAGTTTGTTTACAACTAAAGTAGCTAAAGCTTCACCTTCTACATCTTCAGAGATGATCATCAAAGGTCTGCCTGCTTGAACAACTGCTTCAAGTAATGGTACCATAGGTTGAAGGTTAGTTAATTTCTTTTCATGTAAAAGAATTAGTGGATTTTCAAGTTCTGTAGTCATTTTCTCTGCATTCGTTACAAAGTATGGAGATAAATATCCTCTATCAAACTGCATACCCTCAACAACATCAAGTTCTGTCTCAATACTTTTTGCTTCTTCAACAGTTATAACACCTTCGTTACCAACTTTTTGCATAGCTTTTGCAATCATGTTTCCTATCTCTTTGTCTCCGTTTGAAGAAATAGTTCCAACTTGAGCGATCTCGTCACTATCTTTAACTTTTTTAGCTGAAGATATAAGAGTATTTTTAACTTGCTCAACTGCTGCATCAATACCTCTTTTAACATCCATTGGGTTCATGCCAGCTGTAACATATTTACAGCCTTCTTTTACTATTGCTTGAGCTAAAATAGTTGCAGTTGTAGTACCGTCACCCGCTTCATCATTTGTTTTGCTCGCAACTTCTTTAACCATCTGAGCGCCCATATTTTCAAATTTATCTTCTAAATCAATTTCTTTTGCAACTGATACTCCATCTTTAGTTGTTCTTGGTGCTCCGTATGCTTTGTCTATAACTACGTTTCTTCCTTTTGGACCAAGAGTAACCTTTACCGTGTTTGCAAGTATATCTACTCCCCTCAGCATTGCTGATCTAGCATCTGAGTCGAATTTTACTATTTTTGCCATTATTAAACTCTCCTTTTTTTAATTTTATTTAGCAGTAGAAATACCCATAATGTCTGACTCTTTCATTATGCTATATTCTTTACCATCAATTTTTACTTCAGTTCCTGACCACTTGCCAAAAAGAACTTTGTCACCAACTTTAACATCCATTGGTATAATTTTTCCATCCTCAGTTTTTGATCCACCGCCAATTGCAACAACTTTTCCTTCTTGGGGTTTTTCTTGTGCAGAATCAGGGATGATAATTCCACCAGCAGTTTTTTCACTGCTATCTAAAACTTCGATTAATACTCTATCGTGTAACGGTTTAAACTTCATATTTACTCCTTTAAATTAGAGTTCATATAGATGCATGTGACTATTATTTCAAGATCTGGTCTGAAATATATAAATGAGAAAATCCATGGATTTAAAGGATTTTTAAGCTATATCTGAAATATGAGTAAAAATTTAGAAGAATTAGGCCTAAAATCGATAGTTAGTGAATATGACTTATTTTTCATAGATATATGGGGAGTTGTCCATAATGGAATAAAGCTCTATGAGAATGCTGTTAAAGTTTTAGAAGAATTATCAAATAAAGAAAAAAAATTCGTATTATTGAGTAATGCTCCAAGACCTAACCTAACTGTAATTAATACATTAAAAAAAATGGGTTTAAATAATTTTTCAGATACAGTTTTTACTTCTGGAGAAGCCTCAAAAAGGTATCTTTTAGAAAATTTCAATAATAAAAAATTTTTTCACATTGGACCACCAAAAGATTTTGATTTGTTTAAAACTTTTGAGAATAATAAAGTACTTAATATAGATGACTCAGATTATTTATTATGTTCAGGTCTTTTTGAAGAACATGAGGATGACTTAGGTTATTATAAAACCCTTTTATCAAAACATACAACTAAAAAAATGATATGCACAAACCCTGATTTAATAGTTGATAGAGGAGATAAAAGAGAATACTGCGCAGGCTCTATTGCAAAATCTTTTGAAGAAATTAATGGTGAGGTGATTTACTTTGGCAAACCCTATCCTCCTGTTTATGAAATCGCAGCAGATATAAATAATAAAAAAATATTATGTATTGGTGATAATCTTAATACAGACATAAGAGGTGCTAACATTCAAAATTTTGATTCATTGCTCATTACAGGTGGTATACATAGACAAGAAATTTCAAAATTATCAATTGAAAATGTACTTAAAAATTATGATGCAAATATTAACTATTTTCAGAAAGAATTAAAATGGTAAATAAATTAAAGATTTTTAACAATTTTAATATTCCGAATAAATTTAAAAATTCAATTATATTGATTGGTAACTTTGATGGCTTACACTTAGGTCATCAAAAATTATTTGAATTAGCTAAAAAATACAAAACAAAATATAAATCTAAAGTGGGAGTTGTTACATTTGATCCTATACCTAAAATGTTTTTTAATAAACAGATTAAAAACTATAGAATATCAAATTTTAATCAAAAGGTTATTTATTTAAAAAAATTTGGTGTTGATTTTGTAATTAATAAAAAATTTGACAAAAATTTTTCAAAAATTAATTACCATAAATTCATAAAAGATATTTTATCAAGAAAACTAAGATCGAAATTTATTTTTGTTAGTAATAACTTTAGGTTTGGTAACAAAAGAGAAGGGGATGTATCACAGCTTAAAAAATATGAAAATGATTTTGGTTATAATTTAATAAACCCAGCACCTTTGATTAAAAATAAAAAAATAATTTCATCAACAGTGATTAGAAAGTTACTTGAAGAGGGAAAGCTATTAAAAGCAAATACTTTTTTAAAAAGAAACTGGGAAATTGAGGGAAAAGTTCAAAGAGGTAGAATGATGGGGCAAAAAATTGGATTTCCTACCTGCAATATAGATATTGGAGATTATGTTATAGCAAAACCTGGAGTTTACGCCGTAAAAGTAAGAATTAGCGATAAAAAAAAATTCTATAAAGGTATTGCTAATTTAGGTTATAGACCAACATTTAATCAAAAAAAAATACTTTTAGAGGTAAACATTTTTAATTTTTCTGGAAATCTCTATAATAAAAAATTATCTGTAGAATTTTTAAAATTTATAAGAGGTGAAAAAAAATTCAAAGGTATCAGCGAGTTAAAAAAACAAATTAATAAAGATATTTTAAAAGTCAAAAAAACTTAATGAGTAAGGAACATTTAAATTTACCTAAAACTGCTTTTTCTATGAAAGCAAATTTACCTAATAAAGAGCCAGAATATTTAAAATTTTGGGATAAGATTAATCTTTATGAAAAACTAAGATCTCAAAGCAAAGGTAAAGAAAAGTTTGTTTTACATGATGGCCCGCCTTATGCAAATGGAAATATTCATATGGGTACTGCCTTAAATAAAATTCTAAAAGATATAATAATTAAATTTCATCAAATGGATGGTAAAGACTCAGTTTATGTACCCGGATGGGACTGTCATGGATTACCGATTGAATGGAAAATTGAGGAACAATACAAAAAAAATAAAAAAAATAAAAATGATGTACCCATTATTGAGTTTAGAAAGGAATGTAGAGACTTTGCGAGTAAATGGATTAATGTTCATAAAGATCAATTTAAAAGATTAGGAGTGATTGGGGATTGGGAAAACTATTATTCAACTATGAGTTTTGATGCTGAGGCCCAAATTGTAAGGGAACTTGGAAAATTTTTAAAAGAGGGCAGTTTGTACAAGGGGTACAAGCCTGTTTTATGGTCAACAGTTGAAAAAACAGCTTTAGCAGATGCAGAAGTTGAATATCAAGATCATGTATCTGATACAATCTATGCAACTTTTTCAGTGAAAAAATCTAATATCAACGAACTAGTTGGTTCCAACGTTGTTATTTGGACCACAACTCCTTGGACAATACCAGCTAACAAAGCATTAGCCTATAATCAAAGTTTGGATTATATTTTATGTGAGATAGATAATAAAGAAATTTTAGAAAATGAAAAAATAATTATTGCAAAAGAACTTTTGAACTCTGTTACAAAAGACGCAGGCTGCAAAATAAAGATATTAAAAGAATTTAAAGGAAATGAATTTGATGGAACTATTTGTAGCCATCCATTTCATAAAATTGGATATGACTATGATGTTCCAATGCTTGAGGCGAGATTTGTAACAACTGAGCAAGGAACAGGAATTGTTCATTGTGCTCCTAGTCATGGACCTGATGATTTTAATTTGTGTATCAATAATGGAATAAAAGCAATTGAAACAGTTGATGATGACGGAAGGTATACAAAACATATACCAATATTCGAAGGTACTCACATTTTTAAAGCAAATGATATTGTTATCGAAAAGCTCAAAGAGCTAAAAGGTCTTCTAAACAATGGTAAACTAACACACTCTTATCCTCACTCATGGAGATCTAAAGCACCTTTAGTTCATAGAGCAACACCCCAATGGTTTATTTCAATGGAAAGCCATAATTTGAGAGATAAAGCACTCAAAGCAATAAATGACACTACTTTTTACCCTAGCAAAGGAAAAGAGAGAATTAAAGCGATGATAGAGACAAGACCAGATTGGTGTGTCTCTAGACAGAGGGTGTGGGGAGTTCCACTTCCAATCTTTATTTCAAAAAAAAATGGTGAAATTCTTGTTGATGAGGAAGTTTTTGAGAATATTGCTAAAATTTATGAAAAAGAAGGATCAGATTGTTGGTTTGAGGATAATTTTCAGAGACTTCTAGGAGATAAATACAAAGCTGATGATTTTGATAAGACTAGTGACATTGTAGAAGTATGGTTTGATAGTGGATCAACGCATTCTTTTGTTTTAGAAAAGAGAGAAGATCTAAAATGGCCTGCATCAATGTATCTGGAGGGTTCAGATCAGCATAGGGGATGGTTTCATTCTTCATTGCTCGAATCTTGTGGAACAAGAGGGAAAGCGCCCTTTGAAAGTATCTTATCTCATGGTTTCGTTGTTGATGGAAAAGGACTAAAAATGTCTAAATCAACTGGAAATGTTATTGCACCAGAGGATATTTTAAAAAAATATGGTGCAGACATACTTAGAATTTGGGTTGCCTCATCAAATTATGCTGAAGATTTAAGAATTGATTATTCAATTTTGGATCAGCATTCTGAGTCTTATAGAAAAATAAGAAATACTTTCAGATACCTTTTAGGAAACATACAAGATGAATATTCAAAAGTGGATTTTGATAAAATTGATTTAAATAATATTCCCGAATTAGAAAAGTATATGCTGCATAGGCTTTATATGATCGATGAGAACTTTAATAAATATTTCAAGTCGTATAATTTTCATAATTTATATAAAGAATTATTAAATTTTTGTACAGTAGAACTTTCAGCATTTTATTTTGATATTAGAAAAGATCTTCTTTACTGTGATCCAAAAGATTCAAAAAAGCGTTCTGATTGTATTTTAATTCTTAAAGTAATTTTAGAATGTTTATTGAAATGGTTTGCACCAATTTTGTCATTTACTACTGAAGAAATTTATCATTTAGTTCATAAAGAAGATGGTGATGGAAGTATTCATTTACAAAAATTTGTTAAAATTCCTAATCAATGTAAAAATGAAGAATTAAATAATAAATGGAATAAACTTAAATCTATAAGAGATGAAGCAAACATTAGTATAGAAAGTAAAAGGGCTGATAAAATTATTGGTTCAAGTTTAGAGGCAAATATTGAAATAAAAATCAAAGATAAAGATATGTATAGTTTAGCTCAGAACCACGACTTTTCTGAAATTTGCATTACATCCTCCGCATCAATTTCGAATGATAGCAATTTAGAAAAAGAAATTGAGATAACAAGTTCAAAAGCTGTCGGGAATAAGTGCCCGGTTTGTTGGAAAATTAGTAAGGAAATATGTGAGAAACATGGACATCTTAGTGTTCAATGAAAAGTGAAAATATAAAGAAAATAGCAATTAGTATTTTCATTATATTATCCATTTTCCTATTGGATAGAATATCAAAAATACTTATCCTAAATATATTAGAAGAAACTGGAAAAGTAGATATCTACATAAACTCATTTTTAAATTTTTATTTAGTTTGGAATAAAGGAATAGGTTTTGGTTTATTATCCACAGATCAGGATTTTTTTTATAACGTTGTCACTATTTTAATAGTCCTAATTAATTTTGCGATAATTTATCTATTATTTAAGGAGAAAGGACTAAAGTATTATTTTTTAATTATTCTTTTAGGAGGCTCATTAGGCAATCTATTTGATAGGATATATTATAAAGCTGTCCCAGACTTTTTTGACATAAATTATAATGGATATCATTGGTTTATTTTCAATGTGGCTGATATATTTATAACAATTGGAATTATTTTACTTATTCTGGTTGAAGTAATAAGTTATAAAAAAGTAAATGAATAAATTCTTTAAAATTTTCAAGCTATTATTCCTCTTATTATTTATATATTCTTGCGGTTCAGTAGGAGAAGCTTTGCAGGGAAAAAAAAGATCAGATCAAGGTGATGAATTTTTAATCAACAAAAAGAATCCATTAGCCATGCCCCCAGATTTTGATAAATTACCTATACCAGGAGAAAATAATATAAAATCTTCGAAAAATACCGAAACTGAGCAAACGAATATCGAAGTATTACTAATGATTAATGAAATTGAAGAAGATGCTACATCCTCAGAACAATCTACATCCATAGAAAGTTCAATACTTAAAAAAATTAAGTAAACAAATGTTTTCAAAACATATAATTTTTAAAAATTTCCAACAGAAAAAAAATATAAAAGTAAAAAAAAAAATAAATAATATTTTAAAAAAAGAGTTAATCACAAGTGATCTGTTACTAAATTCATTTAATGAAAATTACAAATATAGTTATAAAAAAAAATTTTTGAATAAATATAAAAACTTTGAAACTATTAATCTAATTGGTATGGGTGGTTCTATTCTAGGCACAGAGGCAATATATGATTTCTTAAAATTTAGAATTAAAAAAAAAATAAATTTTTACAATAACCTTAATAGTAAAATTAATTTTAAGAATAAGAAAAAAACTTTAAATTTAATAGTATCAAAATCTGGTAACACACTTGAGACCATATCAAACTTCAACGTAATTCTGAATTCTGGAAAAAATAACAAAAATATAGTAATTACAGAAAAAAAATCTAGCTTTCTCACAAAACTTGGAAATAAATTAAAGGCTGACATAATTGAACATAAAAATTATATTGGAGGAAGATATTCAGTTTTATCTGAAGTTGGAATGCTGCCAGCAGAACTATTAGGACTAAATGAGAGAAAATTTAAAAGTCTAAATTACTTAATAAAAAATAAATATTTTCTAAATCAATTGATTTATAATGTTAATTTTATTTTTAATTGTGTTTCAAAAGGGAAAAAAAATTCTGTAATTCTTAACTATGATGAAAGTTCTAATAATTTATTCAAATGGTACCAACAACTTACAGCAGAGAGTTTAGGAAAAAATAATAAAGGTATTTTTCCTACTATTTCCTCTATGCCGAAAGATAATCATAGCTTACTCCAACTTTATTTAGATGGACCAAAAAATAATTTTTTTACGTTTTTTGGAATTCTTAATGAAAAAACAAATCAATTATCAAATAAAAATTTATTTGGTAAATTTTCAATTTTAAAAAATAAAAATTTAAATCAAATTATCAAAGCACAACGACAGGCAACTCAAACAGTTTTTAACAGAAAAAAAATACCTTTTAGAAGTTTTGAAATACCCAAAAGAAATGAAGAAACTGTTGGAGAATTGTTTACTTTTTTTGTTCTAGAGACAATTTTGTTAGGAAGATTAATGGAAGTAAATCCTTTTGATCAACCTTCAGTTGAATTAATTAAAACTGAAACGTCAAAATTACTTATTTAAATTAATTTACTGAATAAAATTTTAGATAAACCATATTTTTTTTCATCCAAAACATTAAGAAACTTAGAAATATTATCCACTGATTTTTTGTTTCTGTGTATGATTATTAATGTATTGATATCAGCAATTTGTAATATTTTTATTTGATCTATTAAAGTATTTATTTCTTTATCTTTAAAAGGTGGATCTAGAAAAATTACATCAAAAATTTCAT
This sequence comes from Pelagibacterales bacterium SAG-MED23, assembly GCA_014653935.1. The sequence continues at coordinate 17,312 of JACWDU010000008.1, forward strand.
TATTTAAATTTGATTCTTTTAAATTATATGCATCACACTCATATACTTTAGTTTTGCTCTCTAACTTTAAATTAAATATATTATTCTTTAAAATTTTTATTGAATTAGAATAATTCTCAAAGAAAATTACTTTATGAGCTCCTCTAGATAAACACTCAATTCCAAATGAACCAGTGCCAGAAAATAAATCCAACACCTTAGAGTTATTTATATTTTTAGACACTTTACTTGAATGATCTAAAATATTGAAAATCGATTCTCTCACCATATCTCTCAATGGTCTGGTAGATTTATCCAGAGGAATTAATAATTTTTTTCCTTTAAGACTTCCTCCTATGACTCTCATTTGTCTATAATTTTGTATCCAATGTCTCTACGATAAAAACCGTTGTCCCAATTTAGATTTCTAATTTCTTTGATTGCTTTGTCTCTTGAGGATTCTAAATCATTGGAGATGCTAACAAAATTTAGTACTCTTCCTCCATTAGCATATATTTTATCATCCTTTTTTTCTGTCCCGGCATGGTAAATAAAAAAAGAATCATTATTCTTTATTTTTTCGATATCTGGAATTTCAATATTTTTTTTATAAATATCTGGATATCCAATAGAGCAAAGGACTACGCACATACTTTTTTTATCTTCCCAAAGAATATTTTGATTTTCTAAAGTTTCATCACAACAAGATAAAATTAAATCTAACAAATCAGTAGCTAAAAGTGGTAAAATTGTTTGACATTCTGGATCTCCCATTCTCACGTTATACTCAATGAGATAAGGATTATTTTTTTTAATCATAAGACCGACATACAAAAATCCTTTGTAACTTTCTCCCATGTCTTTAATAGCTTCAAAAGTAGGATTGACAATTTCTTTAATTATTTTTTTGTCTAGTTCAGCATTTATAAGTCCAGAAGGCGAATATGCTCCCATTCCTCCAGTATTCTTTCCTTTATCTCCCTCGCCAACTCGCTTATGGTCTTGAGCAGTATTAAATTTTTTAAATATTTTACCATCTGATAGAACAAAATAACTCATTTCATCACCCTGCAAATATTCTTCTATAAGAATTTGTTTAGCTAAACCAAATTTTCCATTAAATATTTCTTCCACTGCTTTATTTGAACTTTCTAAATCCTCACAAATATAAACACCTTTGCCTGAAGCTAATCCATCTGCTTTAACTACTATAGGCATATTTGCATTTTCTAAATATTTATGTGCCTCATTAACAGTTTTAAATACTCCAAATTGTGCAGTAGGAATATTATACTTTTCACATATTTTTTTTGTAAATATTTTTGATCCTTCTAATTGTGAAACCTTTTTGTTTGGACCAAAAACTTTTACATTTTCTTTTGAAAGAAAATCAACAATACCATCAACCAAAGGTTTTTCAGGTCCTACAATTACCAAATCAATTTTATTTTCTTTTATAAATTGCAATAAATTTTCATAATTATAAAAATCTAGTTCAACATTCTCAGCAATTAAGTCAGTACCAGCATTGCCTGGTATACAATATAATTTTTGAATCTTAGGAGATTTTGAAATTTTAGTTGCTATTGCATGTTCTCTTCCACCATTTCCAAGAATTGCAATTTTCATATATTCAAATATATATCCTATAAATCATGAACAAGTTAGCAAAATTGAAATATCTGCCAAATAACTTTGATATTATAGAAGAGGGTGATCATGTTATTTGCGCAGTTTCAGGAAAGAAAATATCACTACAGAGTTTAAATTATTGGAATGTTGATGAACAAGAGGCTTACTTTTCTTATGTTGAAGCTTCAATTAAAAAAGAAAAAAATACTAAATAATTTTTATTTTTTCCATCTATTGTGTGTCCAAATCCATTGATCTGGATTTTTTAATATCATTTTTTCTAAGATTGTATTTAAATGTTTAGATATTTCTATTTGGGACTTTTCTGTATTTATAACAATTGGTTGTGACACATACATTTTAAAGTTATATTTTTCCAATCTTTCAATATAAATTGGAACCAGATCGCATTGATATTTTTTTATAATTTGAGCCGGTATTGTGGTGGTAGAAGCTAAGTTTCCAAAAAAATCAATTTTTATACCCTCTGTAACTCTTTGATCAATCATCAGTGCAATTGAGTTGCCTTTTTTTAAATTTTCTAAAATTTGTCTAGTGCCCGACCTTCCTTTCCTGATTTGATTTCTGCAAATATACTTAGTTCGAATCTGTTCCATTGTATTATTTAAAAAAATATTATTCAGCGGTCTATATATTGCAGCTAAATTTATTCCATGCTTCTCAATCTGCATAGCCATGAGTTCAAAATTGTTAAAATGTCCAGAGATAAAAACAACAGGCTTTTTGTTTTTTTTAATTTTATCTAAATTTTTGATACCATCTATTTTAATAAACTGTTCTAACTTATTTTTTCTAAAATCTTTTAAAAAAGGATATTCTGTTAAAATTCGTCCATAGTTCCCTAGAATATTATTAACAAATTGGTTGTCAGAAATTTTTATTGTGATTTGAGACTTATGCAAATTTTCTATTATAGATTTTTTTTTTCTAAAAAAATTTCCAAAATTTTTTCCAATAAAAAACCCTAAATTAGATGCTGATTTATAACCTACAGCTTTGCAGATAATAAATAACAATTCCACTAATAGAAATTCAATAAAGTATATTATTTTTTTCATATTGTTTTTTTTAAAAAATTATAAAACTTCTTTAAATTTTCTATTTTTAACTCTACTTTTAAGTATTTAACATTTTTTCTATTATTATTAGTTAGTCTTTTATAGTCTTTTTCTGTTGTAATGATTTCTAATTTATTTTTTAAAGCAATTTTTTTTATCTTCTCCAAATCTTCATTGGTATAATTATAATGATCAGGAAATATAAACTTTTTTGATACTTTAAATTTATACTTGTTAAGTGTATTTTCAAATTCCTCTGGATTTCCTATTCCACAAAAATATAAGTAACTTTTTTTTCTATTGAAATTCTTAAGATTAATTGGAAAATAATTTGAGTAAAATATATTATCGTTTAATTTTTTTAATATAGAGGACAATTTTTTATTTTTTTTTTCA
>JACWDU010000009.1 GCA_014653935.1 Pelagibacterales bacterium SAG-MED23
AAAATATAGAGAGAAATATGAATAAAGAAGAACGTTTAATTAAAAGATACAAAGCTGAAAAAAGATTTCAATTTTACGGTAAAGCTGCAATATTTATGGCTTTATTATTCCTAGTGGTATTTCTAACAAAGATATTTTCTACTGGTTACACAGCATTTCAAAAAACATGGTTGGTAATACCAGTCAATTATAATGCAGATTTATTATATTTGGATCCAGATAAAAAACCAACAACCGAAGATATTAATGATGCAGACTTTTATGAGTTTGGGATAGAAACATTTATCACTCTCGATCCAGACGCAAGTGAGGATCAAATTATGGAATTAAAAAAAATGTTTGCATTTACTTTTGAGAGAGAATTAAAATATTATCTTCTAGACAATCCTGATAGCTTTGGAAAAACAGTTGATGTAAAATTAACAGCCTCTGACGACTTAGATCAAGTATTTAAAGGAAATTATCCAAGAGATATACCTGAAAATAGAAGAAGAGCATCTGATTATCAATTAAAAATTTTTGATAAATTAAATGAAGATGGAAGAGTTATAAGTGAATTTAATGCCAGTTTTTTTACAAATGCCGATTCTAGAGAAGCTGAGTTAGCGGGAATAGCAAGCTCATTTATGGGTTCATTATTTTCCATACTTGTCTGTCTGTCAATTGCCTTTCCTGTTGCCTTACTAGCTGCAGTGTATCTGGAAGAATTTGCACCAAAAAATAGATTTACAGATTTTATTGAAGTAAATATCAATAATCTAGCAGCAGTTCCTTCAATTGTTTTTGGATTGTTAGGATTAGGTGTTTTATTGGCTGTATTTGGTTTACCTAGATCAACACCCTTAGTTGGAGGTATAACCCTTTCATTAATGACGCTTCCAACAATTATAATAGCAGCCAGAGCATCATTGAAGGCTGTTCCACCCAGTATAAGAGAAGCAGCTTTAGCAATGGGAGCTAGCAAAATGCAAACGACGGTGCATCATACCATGCCTTTGGCTTTACCTGGAACTTTATCAGGTACTATAATTGGCTTAGCTCAAGCATTAGGTGAAACAGCGCCTTTAATATTAATTGGAATGGTTGCTTTTGTTAACACAATACCAGGAACCCCTATGGATCCAGCAGCTAGCTTGCCTGTTCAAATCTATATATGGGCGGAGAGTGCCGAAAGAGGATTTGTAGAAAAAGTGTCTGCTTGCATAATGGTATTATTATTTTTCCTAATTTTTATGAATTTAGGAGCACAATTAATTAGACATAAATTTGAAAAGAAATGGAACTAAAATATGAATAAAATAGAAGCAAAAAATGTTGATGTCTATTATGGAGCGAAACAAGCTTTATTTGATATCAATATGGATATCGAAGCAAATAAAGTAACTGCTCTTATTGGACCTTCTGGTTGTGGTAAATCAACATTCTTAAGATGTTTAAATAGAATGAATGATGTGATCGATATTTGTAAAGTCAGTGGTGTCGTAAAAATTAATGACTATGACATAAATCAAAAAGATACAGATGTTGTAAGGCTTAGAGAAAAAGTTGGAATGATTTTTCAAAAACCAAATCCTTTTCCAAAAACAATTTATGAGAATATTTCTTATGGACCTGAAATACATGGGATAGCTCAATCTAAAAGTGAAATGGATAATATTGTTGAAGAGAGTTTGAGAAAAGCAGCACTTTGGGAAGAGGTAAAAGACAGAATTCACGAACCAGGTACTGGTTTATCAGGTGGACAACAACAAAGACTTTGTATTGCAAGAACAATATCAATTAAGCCAGAGGTAATACTCATGGATGAGCCATGTTCAGCTCTTGATCCAATTGCGACAGCACAAATAGAGGAGCTAATTGATGAATTAAGAAAGGAACATACTATAATAATTGTTACTCACTCAATGTCCCAAGCTGCAAGAGTCTCTCAAAATACTGGTTTTTTTCACCTTGGCAAATTGATTGAAGTAGGTTCTACTGATAAGATATTCAAGAATCCGACTCAACAACAAACGCAGGATTACATAACAGGAAGGTTTGGATAATGAATGAAAAACCACACACAGTAAAATCTTACGAAGACCAATTAAAAAAATTAAACAATGATTTAGTTGAAATGGGGGCAAATTGCGAAACCGCTTTAGGTAAAGCAATGAAAGCAATATCAACAAATGATCATAACCTTGCTGATGATGTTATAAATTCAGATGTAGTTATAGATAATTTTGAGTCTCAGATAGAGAATGAGGTAGTAAATTTAATTGCTTTAAGACAACCAATGGCTGTTGATCTTAGAGAAACAGTTGCAGCTCTAAAGATGTCTTCAGACTTAGAAAGAATAGGTGATCTTGCCAAAAATATTGCAAAAAGAACAAAACTTATAAATACGCATTTGCCAAATAATTTAATTGAAGCAATGAATAGAATCTGCATTTTGGTTCAAAAACAATTAAAAATTGTTTTAGACTCATATCTAAGTAGATCAAGCGATGTAGCTCGAACAGTATGGGAGAGTGATGAACAAGTTGATGATTTAACAAATAAATGTATGGAAGAAGTCATCTCATTAATTAAATCAAATATGGAAAATATTGAATATGGCTCACATCTTTTATTTGTTACTAAAAACCTTGAAAGGATAGGAGATCATACAACAAACATTGCTGAGCAAGTATTTTATTTAGTTACAGGTGATTATTTAGAGGGTGAAAGACCTAAGGGTAGCGATTCAGAATTAACAAAGTAATGAGTGCACACATATTTATTGCAGAAGATGAGGCGCCAATTTCAACCTTATTAAAATATAATTTAGAAAAAGAAGGTCATAAGGTTTCTTCATGTGAAAATGGAGAGGACTCTTTAAAATCAATAAAACAAAAAATGCCAGACTTAATCTTATTAGATTGGATGTTGCCAGATTTATCAGGTGTCGAAATATGTAAACAGTTAAAAAGGGATAAAAAATATAATGACATTCCAATTATTATGCTTACTGCAAAAGGAGAGGAGGAAGATAAATTAAAAGCATTTGAAACTGGAGCCGATGATTACGTCACTAAACCATTTAGCCAAAAAGAATTAAATGCAAGAATTAAATCTTTGTTAAGAAGGGCTAAACCTTTGTCATCAACTGATGTTGTGGAATTTAAAGACCTTAAAATTGATAGATTGGCAAAAAGAGTTTATAGAAATGATAAGGAAATAATTTTGGGACCCACAGAATTTAAATTATTAGATTTTTTTATTAAAAATCCAAAAAGAGTTTATTCAAGAGAACAATTATTAAATAATGTTTGGGGTGAAAATATTTATGTAGAAAGTAGAACAGTTGACGTTCACATAAGAAGATTGAGGAAAGTTTTAAATCTAAGTGGATTAGAAAATTTAATTCGCACAGTGAGATCTGCAGGCTATTCGTTAGATAACTAAATCTTTAGGCCTTACAAATTCAGAAATAATTCCTTTCTCTTCAATATTTATCCAATCATTCGTATCGAAAACTATTTTAACAAATGCACAAGTTGGGAATTTATAATTTAATAGTTTAAAATTACTATTATGTTTATTTTTAGTTAATTTTATAACTAAATTTTTAAGAGCAGGTTCATGATTTATTAGCAATACTTTATTAAACTTTTTATGAATATTTTTTATATACTCTATAATTTCATTTTCATTAACTAAATATAGCTTTGAGGAACTCTTAATTTTTTTTGGTTTATTTATTTTATTTAGTATTAAATTTAGAGTTTTTTTTGTTCTTTTTGATGAAGATAAAAGCACATAATCAAAGGAATATTTTTTTTTAACAAAAAATTCACTTATAATTTTTGCACTTTTGATGCCTCTTTTATTTAGGGGTCTTTCAAAATCACTTAAATTTGGGTCTTCCCAACTAGATTTTGCATGTCTCATGACATATAATTCGCGCATTAATTCTAAATATATGACTGCATTAAAAAAACAAGACAAAGAAGAGCTTAAATCCAATTATATAAATAGAGAATTATCATGGTTAAAATTTAACGATAGAGTTCTTTTAGAGGCACAAAATATTGAAAATCCTCTTTATGAGAGAGTAAAATTTTTATCTATTGCAGGCTCTAATTTAGATGAATTTTTTATGGTTCGAGTTGCTGGATTATACAGTCAAATTAAACAAGAAGTCGACTCACTAAGTTCAGATGGACTAACACCCGAAGAACAGATGGAGATGGTTATCAATGATACAAAAAATCTATTAAATAAACAAAATACCATATTTAATAATCTATCAAATCAGCTGAAGAGAAATAATATTTTATTAACTAAGCCAGAAAACCTTAATACAAAAGAAAAAAAGAAATTATTAGAAATATTTAAGGAAGAAATTTATCCTCTACTTACACCATCAGCGATTGATCCTTCTCATCCTTTTCCATTTATTATTAATCAAGGTAGAGCTTTAGTTATGAAGCTGAAGAAAAAGAAAAAAAAGAGAATTCTTAATTCAATTATCGTAATTCCTAAAGCTTTATCAAGATTTATTGAAATAGATGGAGGAAAATCATTTAAGAAATTTTTAGTTCTAGATGATGTTATTGGTTACTTTGCCTCTGAAATTTTTCCAGATCATTTATTAGCAAAGAAAATGATATTTAGAGTAATAAGAGATAGTGATGTAGAAATTCAAGAAGAGGCTGAGGATTTAGTCAGATCATTTGAACTAGCATTAAAGCGAAGAAGAACTGGTGATATTGTTAGATTAGAAATTTTAGAAAAAAGCGACAAAGAACTTGTAAAATTTATAACAAATAAATTAGAAATTAATCCAAATTATATTTATGAAGTAGCAGGTTTAGTTGGAATCCAGGATATAGACCAAATTTGTAAAATTAAAAATTCTAAATTAAAATTTAAAAACTTTACACCAAGAGACGTAGAAAGATTAAAAGAATACAATAATAATTTTTTTGAGACAATTAAGAAAAAAGACCTAATAGTTCATCATCCATTTGAGACTTTTGATGCTGTAATTGAATTTTTAAATCAAGCTGCTATGGATAAAAAAGTAATTGCTATTAAACAAACATTGTACAGAACTACTTTAGATTCACCAATTGTTAAAGCATTAATTAGCGCTTCCGAAAATGGCAAAACAGTTACTGCTTTAATTGAAATCAAAGCTAGATTTGATGAAGAAGCAAATATACAGCTGGCAAGAAGTCTTCAAAAAGCTGGAGTTCAAATTGTTTATGGTTTTGCAAAATACAAAACACATGCTAAATCATCACTAATACATCGACGTGAGGGTGGTAAAATTCAAACATATTTCCATTTGGGCACTGGCAATTATCATCCTGTAAATGCAAAAATATACACAGACTTATCTCTATTTAGCTCTGATAAAAAAATGGCTACAGATGTAGAAAAATTCTACAATTATGTGACTGGATATTCTAAACCAAGAAATTTAAATAAAATTTCCATTTCGCCTGTAAATTTAAGAAAAACTTTAAATCAGAATATAGATAAGGAAATAAGTAATGCAAAAAAAGGGAAGCACGCTGAGATTTGGGCTAAAATGAATTCATTAGTTGATCCACAAATAATTGATAAGTTTTATGAGGCTTCTAGTGTCGGTGTAAAAGTCTTTTTATTTGTAAGAGGTGTATGTTGTTTAAGACCTGGTATTAAAAATAAATCGGAAAATATTATTGTAAAAAGTATCATTGGAAGATTTCTTGAACACTCAAGAATTTATTGTTTTGCAAATGGAAAATTTATGCCCAACAGAAATGCAAAAGTTTATATTTCATCTGCAGATTTGATGCCAAGAAATCTAGATAGAAGAGTCGAACTTCTCGTGCCAATTGAAAATCAAACTGTGCATGAACAGGTTTTAGACCAAATAATGATGGCCAATTATCTAGACACGAATCAGAGCTGGGAACTTTATCCTGATGGAAATTATCAAAAAATTAAATATAGTCGAAAAGATTCTTTTTCTGCACATGATTATTTCATGAATAATCCAAGTTTATCAGGAAGAGGAAAGGCAAAACTAAAAATTAAACCTAAAAAATTAAACTTAAGGTTGGTTAAAGATGGAACTTAAAGTAATTAAAAATAAGCAAAATTTAAAATTAAGACAATCAAAATTAGCTATTATTGATATAGGTTCAAATTCTATAAGAATGTTAATTTACGATGATTTTGCATCATCTAGAGTACCTTTTTTTAACGAAAAAGCAGTTTGTGAACTTGGTAAAAACTTAGATAAATCAAAAAAACTTCATAAATCAGGCAAGATATATGCTTTAAAAGTCTTAAAAAGATTTTCAGAAATTCTTAATGTTTCAAAAATTAATAACCTTAAAATTATTGCAACAGCTGTATTAAGAGAAGCTACAGACGCAAAGCCCTTTATTGAAGAAGTAGAATACTTATTTAAAAAAAATATAAATATTTTAACTGGTGAAGAAGAAGCCGAATCATCAGCTGAAGGAGTTAAAATTGGATTTGAGAATGTGGATGGACTTGTTGCTGATTTAGGTGGTGGAAGTTTAGAGCTTGCTAGAGTTGAAAACAATGTTGTAACAAATAAAACATCACTTCCAGTTGGTGTTTTAAGGTTAATTAACAATCCTATTGTTAAAAAAAGAAATTTACCTAAATATCTCAAAAATCTTTTAAGAGATGAAAAATGGTTATCTAAAAAAAAATTTAATAATTTATATTTGGTGGGAGGTACGTGGAGAGCTCTGTTTAAATTACACTTATTTCAAAATGAATATCCAGTCCATATTATTCATCAATACTCAATTGAAAATGAAAAACTCACAAAATTTTTAGAAAAAATTTCTTCATTTAATAAATCTAAATTGAAATCAGTTGAATACATATCAAAGTCTAGAACGCCTTATCTTCCTTATAGCTCAATAATTCTAGAAGAAATTATGAACATAGCAAATCCAAAAAATGTTATTTGCTCAATTAGCGGTATTAGAGAAGGATCTCTTGCCAAAGATTTATTTAAAAACTCAGATAGTAATTTTGTTTTTAATAAATCATTAGAGCATATTTCAAAAAAAAGAGGCGATTTAGGATCTACATATAAGAAATATTTTGATTTTATAAAACCTATATTTGAGGGAAATGAGCATTTTAATCAAAAATTGCTTCATCTATCTTGTGTACTAAGTCATATGGATTGGGGTTTGGGAGCATTCCAAAAAGCAGAGTTGGTTTTTCAAGAAACATTAAATACGCCTTTATTAAAACTTTCACATAAAGAAAGAATACAATTGGCACTTTCTTGTTACTGGAGATATTGTAGTATAAAATACAACCCAAAGATAGAATACTTAACGTTTTTAAATAACAACGAGATATATTCTTGCAAACAAGTTGGTGCAGCCTTAAGATTTGCTAATTCTCTTACATCAATATCTACAATTTTTTTAGAAGAATTTAAACTTTATAAAAGAGGAAATGCTGTTTTTTTAAAAATACCTTCGCAGCATCAAGAGATAATCTCAAAACAAGTTACGAAAAAATTCAAAGCTTTAGCAAGAGAATTATTTTTAGATCCTAGGGTAATTTATTCAAATTAATTTAATATTAATTTAAATTAGATTTAATATTTTATTAATTTATCAGTAATATTTCATCATTAATTACATTAATGAAATCATTATTCTTCTCTTATAAAAGGTGCTTACTTTGTAGGCACCTTTATAACTTTAAAAAATGAAGCCACATGAGAGGCATTACAAAATTTTTCATTTAAAATTAATTTGTTTATTTCTTCTTTAGACAGAAAATGAATTTTAATAGCTTTCTCAGGTCTTTTTTTTTTAATTATTCTATTTGAATAATAGCAGTAAATTTTAGTTGTTAACCTTCCTGGCTCACAATTAATTGTAAATAATTTTTTTGGTCTTCCTAATATTTTATATCCTGTTTCCTCATAAAATTCTCTACAAGCAGCACTTATAGAATTTTCTCCTTTATCAATCATACCAGATGGAAATTCATAGTTGATTTTATTAACTGGAATTCTTTTTTGACTAACTAGAACAAAAACGTTTTTCTTAATTTCCGCAACTACCAAAGATAAATCAGAGGTTTTTAAGAAATGATAATATTCTTTTTTTTTGAATGGCTTATTAATTAAAGTTATATTATTTGTAAGCTTAATATTTTTCAAATAATTCATAAGTTATTATATTTTAATAATATTAAAGATATTTTACAGATAAAGTAATTATATTGTTTTTTCTTTAATTAATTTAGAGACTTTGTTTATTTGATTTATTGTATCAGTATTCATTGGGTTTATATATGAAGCTTCTAAATAACTAGTGTAGGCTTTTTCGTAATCTTTCATTTCCATGTATACTTGTCCTTTTCCAATTAGAGCACCGAAATGCCTGCTTTCAAGTTTTAAGACCATATCAATATCTCTAAGTGATTTTTTATACTTACCCATAAAATATAAAGATGTTGCACGTCTATTCCAAGCTTCAGCCCAATTAGGATCTTTTTCTATAATTTTACTAAAAATCCTATATGCTCTTATATAATTTCCATTTTGAACTAGTCTTGAGCCTTCTTTTAAATCAATAGTTAATTGAAAATTAGATGGATGTGTTTCCCACAAATTCCATATGCTTTTTTCTAAAATTTTTGCTTCACTTTGTGTATTACAATCTTTTAACTTACTCAAAAGTTTGTTTAAATCTAACTCATCTGTTTTTGCTGCTGAAGTCAAACATACTGTTGAAATTATCAATAAGAAATTTAGTATTTTCAGCATATGTAATAAATCTGTAATATTTTTGTAACATTAATAAAACAAGTTAAAATCAAAATAAACAGCAATAAAATCAGTATTATTATTCAATTAAAGATATGATTAATTTCAAATATTAAATTTTAATTAAAAGATTCGAAAAAAAACATATGAAAAATTCCAATATAGAAGGAATTGTATTTGATTTAGCTGGTACATTAATAGATTTTGGAAGCCTTGCGCCATCTCAAGTTCTTATAGAATTATTTGATAGGTTTGGAATTAAAATTACACGAAAACAAGCCATAGGACCAATGGGTATCGAAAAACGAGCTCATATAAAAGCATTACTAACAACAAGAAAAATTAATTCGCAGTGGAAAAAAAAATTTAAATCAAAACCAACAGATAAAGATATTGATAAATTGTTTAAACTTTTTAATCCAGAATTAAAAAAAATAATTAATAAACATTCAAAATTTATATCAGGGAGTAAAAAAACTTTAGATTTTATAAAAAACAAAAAAATAAAAATAGGAATCAATACCGGATATTCGGAAGAAATTCTAAATGTTATATTGCCAGAACTAAAAAAACAAAGATTTATACCTGATGTGTCATATAGTTCTTCATACACAAAAATTGGAAGACCCTCAGCTGAAATAATATATAAAATTTTTTCTGAATTAAATATTACCAAGGGATCAAATTGTATAAAAGTTGATGACACTATTCCTGGATTGTTAGAGGGAGTAAATGCTGGGATGTGGGTAGTGGGTGTTATATTTTCAGGTAATGAATTTGGTAAAACAGAAGTCGAATTTAATAGACTTTCTTTTAAAGATAAAACTAAATTTAGAAAAAAGATCAAGAATAAATTTAAGAAAGTAGGCGCTCACTATGTAATAGATACAATTAAAGATTTACCTAAAATTATCAAAATAATTCAAACTAGAATTAAATAAAATTACTTAATGAAAAGCATTTTTTAAGACCGTGGAAATTAAAAAAGCTTCTTTTTGTGTGTCCATGGACCTTTTTTTGTTTTAGGTAAAAATTTTTCAAGATCAAAAAGGACTTTTTCAGACAATTTTCTGTAGGTGGTAAGTTTTCCTCCATAAATATTCAATAAAGGTAATTTTTTTATAATTTTTAGATCAAAAACATAGTCTCTCGTGACTTTTGAGGCTGTTTTAAAATCTTCAATTAGAGGTCTTATCCCAGAATATGTATCTACGATGTCCTTTGATGTTATTTGTTTTTTTAAGTAATTATTTACTGAACTAATTAAATATCTAATTTCTTTTTTTGATATTCCTTTATTTTCAGGTGATTTCACCTCTTCTTCAGTTGTTCCAATTAAAGAAAACTTCCCTTTATAAGGTATTACAAATATTATTCTTTTATCATTATTTTGAAATGTGAACGCAACATTTTCTTTGTACAATTTTTTTGTAATAATATGACTTCCTTTAACCAATCTAATTTTTTTCTTAGATTTAATTTTTATATTTTTATTTAAGGTTTCATTTATCCATGGTCCAGATGCATTAATCAAAATTTTTGACTTTATTTTTTCACCATTTTCAAGACTAATAATCCATTCATTGCCAATAATTTCAGCTTTTTTAACTTTGTTGTATTCTAGTATTTTAGCGTTATTTCTTTTTGCATCTTTGGTATTTAATTTCGTTAATTTTTTATCGTCAATTTGTATGTCAAAATATTGAAAACCAGTTTTGTATTTTTCTTTAAGAATATTTGAAAATTTTTTTCTAAGATCAAATGTTTTTGATTTTGGTATATTACTTTTGCCACCTAAATTATCGTACAAAAATAAACCAATTTTAATTAACCAGGCTGGTCGAATTTTATCTGCATAAGGAATTATAAAAGGAATGGGTTTTGAAATATGTTTAGCAATTTTATAAACAATTTCTCTTTCTTTTAAAGACTCTCTAACTAATTTGAATTCATAATTTTCTAAATAACGAAGACCACCATGTATTAATTTCGTTGACCAGGATGAAGTTGCTCCACCAATCTCACCTTTGTCAGCTAAACAAACTGATAAACCTCTACCCGCAGCATCCCTTGCAATACCTGCACCGTTTATACCGCCACCTATTATGAATAAATCGAATATTTTAGACATTTAAATTATGATTTGTTTTAAAATATACAACAAATCTTATAGGTTCAATTTTTCTACGAGATAGTCTTATCTCTTGTCCTGTTATTGAAAAGCATTTTTTTAGCCACAAATACAGCAAAAAGTGCACCGATAATTTCTGCTAATATATAAACTGGAGTATACATATAATTAATTCCAGTAAAACTTTCTGTAAATGTTCTCGCTATTGCTACAGCAGGATTTGCAAATGATGTAGATGATGTAAACCAATAACCAGCAGTGATATAAAAAGCCACACATGAGGCCACTACCACACTTCCTTTCTTTAATGATCCAAAAATTATCAGTATCAATCCAAATGTTGCTACAATTTCAGATGTAAATATATTTATTCCGTCCCTTGATTTTGTTGATAATTCAAAAATTTGATGTTCGAAAAAGAAATTGGCAAGTGCTACACCTAACAAACAACCTAAAATTTGCGCAGATATATATGTGGGTAATAAATTTCCTTTTAATTTTTTTGTAAGAAACATTGCTAGACTTACAAATGGATTAAAATGTGCTCCTGAAACATCACTAAAAACAGTTATTAGCACAAAAAGTCCTGCGCCAGTTGCTATCGTATTGGCTAAAAGCATAATACCTGTGTCATTTGTAAGATTTTCAGCCATTATTCCTGAGCCAACAATAATCATTACAAGGAAACAACTACCAATAAACTCTCCAAGAAAAAACTTACTATATTTCATAATTTTTTATCCAATCATTAATTCTTGTTTCTAAATTGGAATAAGTTTTATGTATTTCTGTTGAAATCAGCTCTTCTTTATGTGGTTTATCACTCTTCTCTAACTCATTAATGATATGAACAGGATCTTCAATATCCCAATGAACTATTTTTTCAGGGGATGGCCAGACTGGACAAACTTCATTACTAGCATTGTTACATACAGTAAATACCTGATCAAAGGTTGTTTTCTCATTCAAGAATTTGTTGAAGTTTTTTGATGACAGATTTTTTGTATCAAAATTATTTTCATTTAGATACTTAATGACATATTTATTAATTATTCCAGATGGTTTGCTACCCGCACTGTAACCAATAAATTTATTTTTATGAAATTTATTAACTACACTTTCGGCCAATATGCTTCTATGAGAATTGCCAGTACAAACAAATAAAAGTTTTTTCATTTTTAACTTTTATTACTATAAAATATTTTTTCTATACTTAATGAGTACTAAATCTAAATTGTAATAAAACTGAAACATTTTTAATTTAAAAGAATATGATGAATAATAAGTCAAATATTGCCAATTTATTTAAAATTATAGAAGAAATTGGATCAGACAAACAATATGGAAATGAAAAAGTTTCACAACTAGAACATGCAATTCAATGCGCATTATTGGCAAAAAAAAATAATGAAAACCATTTTTTTATTACTGCAGCCCTATTCCATGATATTGGTCACTTAATTAATAATGACAAAGAAGCCATAAAAAAAGGAATAGATAAAAAGCATGAAAATTCAGGATCTCTTTTTCTTTCTAGATTTTTTCCAGAAGATGTTACAATGTTAATTAAAGGACATGTTCCGGCTAAAAGATATTTGGTTTATTGTGAAAAAGGTTATTATGAGTCTTTATCTATTGCTTCAAAACGAAGTTTAGATGTCCAAGGAGGAAGTTTTTCCAAAGAGCAAGCAAACGAATTTATTAAACAACCTTTTATGCAAGATGCAGTTAGATTAAGAAAATATGATGATCTTGCTAAATTTGAAAATTTAGAAATTCCAAATATAAATTATTTTTACAAACACGTAGAGAGAAGCTTTAAATAAATTTTTTTTTGTTTAAAAAAATTGCTGTCGAGTTACCAAATATTGCTAAAACAAAAAATACTAATATTAACAAATCATATCCTCCTACATTCCATACCAACGAACCAATCCATGGACCAGCAATACTACCAATCATATATTGTAAAGCTAAAATACCATGAATATTGCCAAAGTTTTTTTGGCCAAAAGTATCATTTTGAACCAAAGGTTTTAAAATAGCCATACTGCCATATGCTGAACTATTAAATAAAACAAATAAAAGTGCTAAGTAATGATTAATATTTATAAAGTATAAAAATATCATTCCAACTACCATCGAGTAAAAACAAATTACAAATAATTTTAAATTTGACTTATCACCTCCATATATCATAACTAAAATTCTACCTATTACTTGTCCTGGTCCAAACAGAGATGCTGTCAATACAGCTTGGGATAGACTCATCCCTTTTTCCTGCAACATTGGAATTACATGAGTTGTAATAGCACCAATATTAAATCCAATAACAAACAATGAAAAACTAAATAACCAAAATCTATAATCTTTAAGTATTATTTTAAGCTTTGAATTTTGATCTGTTTTCTTTTCAATTTTTTTAAATTCTTTTTTAATTATATTTTTGAAACTAAAATAATTAGCTGGTGAACTAATCAATATATTTAATATTCCAAAAATAAATACAGTAAACCTCCAGTCATATTGTTCTGTTAAATAAGTAGCAGTAGGAAATGTGTATGTGCTTGCAAATCCAGCAAACAAAGTAATTATTGCAATAGATGTTTTGGCCTTTGATTTTAAATTAATAGTAATGACACTAAAAAGCATCGTATAAAGACAGCCACCCGAGGTTGCACTGACAAGTATCCAAGCAAGTAAAAATCCACCATACGTATCTACTGATGAAAGATAAATTACACTTAGTCCTAACAGTATAGGACTGGCCCACATCATTGGAAAACTTAGATTTCTATCTACAATCTTACCTAGAAAAGGTAAAAGTAAACTATGCACAACTAAGCCTAGAGAATAAATAAAAGTTAAGTTGTTTCTTGAAATACCAAGTTCGTTTTCCCAAGTTAGCAACAACGCTGAGAACAGGTACATACAACTGCTGTAACAAAAGGTAACTGATATACCTATTAAAAATGCTGGCAAATATTTCACAAAATTTTTTATTTCTTTAACATTTTTTTAACAAAAGTAAGTTAATAGATTATTATGAAAAAAATCTTAATCTCATTTATATTAACTTTATCCACAATCTCTATTACTCAAGCTGACAACCATGTCAAAATAACAGAACAACAAGCTGGTAGTAGTTATTCACAAAACACTGAGGACACATTTAAAAATGAAATAGGGAATTGTGAAGACTCTGGCGTACTTATGTTAAGAGCCACTGTTAAAAACGATATTTCAAGATCTAGTCCCGAAAAAGCATCTGAGGCAGAAGCATTAATGAAAGAGGGCATGAAATTGTGTAATGAAAATAGAGTTTTTGAGGCAAAACTAAAATTAGAAGACGCTAAAACAACTGCAAGAGCAGGATTAGTAGATGGAGAGGATCCATCTATAACTAAAGTTGTTGTTGACAATAATGAGATAACAAAGGAAGAAAAACCTTGGTGGAAATTCTGGAAAGATTGATTTCTTAAATTAAAATTTCTAGAAAAATTTTTGATAAAGGTATTTTTTCTATTTACCTTACAATTAATTGATCTGATCCAATTAATATTCTTCTAAGCCAAGCAGATAATCTATCCATAAATATTACAACAGCTAAAACTAATATTGCCATGTAGGCAACATTTTCAAAATCATTTCCAGTACCTAGTGCACCTAAAAATTGTAACCCAATTCCTCCTGCACCCATTGCACCAATAATTACAGCACCTCTAGTATTTGACTCTAAATAGTACAAGGATTGTGATACAAAAATAGGAAGTATTTGAGGAATTATACCAAATCTATGTTGTAGCAATTTACTAGCCCCCGTTGATTGAACTCCTTCTTGTTGTTTCTTCTCAGTATTTTCAATTGCTTCAGAATATAATTTACCTAAAGTACCTGTATCAGTAAAACCAATCGCAAAAATACCAGTGAAGGGTCCTGGACCAAAAGCTCTTAAAAATATTAAACTCCAAATTAAAAAATCTATTCCTCTTAAAGTGTCAAAAAATCTTCTTAATGTAAATCTTAGAGCTTTAATTGGTGTAACGTTATATGCCGCAAGAAAAGACAAGGGGAGAGCCATCACTGTAGCAAACATTGTCCCTAATACAGCCATAACTATTGTTTCAAGCATGGCCCACCAAACTCTACCGTGCATAAATGCGTCATTGTCTTTAATTTCTGTTAAGAAAAGCTTTAAATTAGACATTTCTGGAACAACTCTATCTTTAGAAAAAGTCAAGCCTAATGCTTCGAAAAAGCTATATGGTTCTAACGGACTTGAGAAATCAAACCAAAAATATTTCCATCCTATGCTATAACGATGAATTTCAACTTTTTTTGGATATACTTGAATTCTCTCATACAAAGTTGGTCTAAATTCAACTCTATTTTCTGTAATTCTAAAACCTTTTAAATCTTCTATGACCAAATCCTCTGAACCTACAAGGTAAGGTTTACCATTAGTATTTAATTTTATGGTAAAATCTCTTTCATATTTAGGAAAATTTACAATCTCAACTCTATCTTTGTATAATATTGCTTTACCTTTATTATTAAATTCAACTACATAGCCAACATTATCAGATTTTTTGTAAAACCAATCTGGAATTGATTTATCAAGATTATCTTTTCCATAAACACTTCTATAATTTCCTTCAAAAGCTATTTTAATATCGTCATGATTTTCCCATTTCATTGTTACATGATCTTTATGTGCATATGTATCTAAAGCAAACATAGCGGCATTTTGTGGTTTCCATTTTTTTGGAATATCAACAACGTCTAAAGTAAAAAAACCTACTATTAAATATAATAAAATAAGAAAAAAAATTATTTGGCCTTTTCTTCTACCTTTTCTGGCTTGATTGAATGTGTCAGGAAATAATTTTCGAATATTATCTCTTTCAATTGTTAAACTAGAACTCATTGATTTACTCCAATCAATTTATGTCTCCAATATGCCGACAAGTAATCTAATGCAATTATTGTACCAACCAGTAAGAACATACACGCTAAAACATCAGCACCATAATTCCACTGAATTAAAGCTGCTAACAATTCTCCAATTCCTCCTGCACCAACAAAACCTAATATAGTAGATTCTCTAACATTAATTTCTAACCTTAATATTCCATAACTTAGAAAAAGAGGGAGTACTTGTGGAAGAACTGAGAATCTTATCTTTTGTGTCCAAGTTGCACCAACAGAACTTAAACCCTCAATAGGTTTTCCATCACAATTTTCTATAGCTTCCGTGAATAATTTACCAAGTGCTCCTGCAGTATGTATTGTTATGGCAATCACTGCTGGTAAAGATGATTTACCCATCAAATATAAAAACACCATTGCTATTATTAATGTTGGAAATGATCTTGTCACATCCATAAAAAATTTTGTAAATTGAATAACTCTTTTATTTCTTATTAAATTTCTACTAGAGAAGATTGCAAAAATAACTGCCAAAACAAATCCGATCGAAGTTGAAAATAATGCAATATTTAAAGTTATAATTAATTCAGGAATGTACTTAATAACTCTTGGCCAATATTGCCATCCCATCTCAAATGTATCAACAAATAAATCTCTTGGATAATTAAAAAAATTAGCTATACCTCTACCAAAAGATCCTGCATTTGCCTCTAACGATACCAGGGTACCACCAAAAAAAAACTAATATTAGAATTGCAATTCCCAGTAACGAGGACCTAGTTCTTTGATTTGTTAATTTTTTTAAATTAACTTCAATTTGTTCTAAGTTTGCAGGTAATGCTTTTGACATAATTTTTAAAAAAAAAACAGAGGCAAAGATTTTAAGTCTTTGCCTCTAATTTATAGTGGTTTAATTAATTATTCTTTTGTGCTTCAATTTTAGCTTTTCTTGCTGCTACAACTGATTCATAGAAAGAGTGATCTACAGCTACCCATTTTTTTACAATCCCGTTTGCAACGTTTTCACTACATTTTGGATCGTTTTCGTGTATCCATTTTTTCAATCCAATCATTACTTGATGTGCTCTAACAGGTAAAAAAGTAGGCATTACAATTGGACCATTAGGAATTAATTTTGAAGACCAAATTTGAACAATGTCGTCCATATTTAAAATCCCTTTATCAACCATTTTTCTTAAATTCCCTGATGAATATCCTTCTTCCCAGCTACCAACGCCAGACACCCATGTTACAGCAGCATCAACGTCACCATTCATTAACGCTAATACATTGTTTTCATGTCCTCCAGAAAACTGTGTTTTTGAAAAATATGTATCTGGATCCATACCCATAGCTTTTAATTCAATTGATGGAATTAAAAAACCTGATGTAGAGTTAGGGTCAGCCCAACCAAATGATTTACCTTTAAGATCTGCCATTGATTTAATTCCAGATGCTTTAGTTGCTACTGCTACTGAGTAATAACCCATGTCTCCAGTTGGTTGCATTCTAGTTAGAACTGGCACTACAGCAGTTGGATCTTTAAGATACATACCTGCATATCCAGAAGAACCAAACCATGTATAATCTAGATTTCCACCTAGCATCGACTCCATTGTTCCAGCGTAGTCTTTAAATGTAAAAAATTTAGCTGGTACACCATAAGCTGCTTCGATATATGGCATGAAACAATCATTTCTAGCGATAATATCTTGAGCTGCTTCGTCACCTAAAAAACCAACTCTAAATTCCGGTTGGTATTTACTTAAGTCCATTTTTGGACCTGTGTAAGTTACTGCATTAGCCTGAGTTGAAAACAATATCATAGCCAAAAGTGCAATAACTCTTGTTAGTTTATTAAACATAATTATCTCCTTTTTTTTATTTTTAGTCTAACGACTTATTTGTACCGATGAGTTATTGACCTCATGCAGTTGCAAATTCTTTTTTAACATCCTCATTTACCTGATTTTTTGTTTTAAGCTCAGTGGATGTTACTTGTGGTTCAAAAGCTTCATCAGCTTCTGCACCATAAATTTCTCTTGCAAGTTTGTCTGATAATTTTTCTGGTAAATCATCAAAGACAATTGCGCCATCTTTCATTCCAATAATACGGTCACAATAGGTTTTTGCTGTATCTAGGGTATG